>DASTOZ010000054.1:0-6141 GCA_035762365.1 Pyrinomonadaceae bacterium
CGTGCTCGAATGGAAGAACAACGTGCTCGCGTGGAAGAGCAACGTGCTCGAGCCGAAGAGCCACGCCCCCGAGTCGAAGAAAGACGTGTTGCGGAACCACCACGCGTGGAAGTTCGTAGCGAGCCGCCCATGCGGCCGGTCAGAGAAGAGCCAACGGTGAAGACGTGCAACGGTTGCGGCGCGTCGATCGAGTCGCGTTATGCGTTCTGCTGGAAGTGCGGCAGCGCGATGTCGTCACAGCAAAGTAACGGACCGGTGGTGGTGCGCAGCAGGCCACTGCCGCTACCGATCGAAGACGACGAAATGACGGTGCAGCACGACCTACAAGGCGGAAACGGCGGCGTGCGTGAGAACTCGATGTTTTCGTGGACCATGACGAAGCCGGCTGACCGCCCGAGCACGTCACGTGGTTCCGTGTTGAAGCTGATGGCGATCGGTGGCGTGGCGTTTCTGCTGCTTGCGTTGGGATTATTTGGTTTGACTCGTTCGGATTCGCCGGTCGAAGCGGCGAACTCTGCGCCGCCAGCGGCGAACCAGCCCGCGGCGGCTACGCAACCGACGACGACTGTCGCCGCGACGGAACAGAAAGCACCGCAACCGGCAGCGACAGTCGATCCTGAGGACGAGCTTCAGAAACTCCGCGCGAAACGCATAGGCGCGGGCGAAACCGCTTCAGAACGTTCGAAGGTGTTCCAGGCGATTGCTAAGGTGGAAAAGCAATACCCGCGCGATTATCGCTTTCCTTACGAAAGAGCGAAGCTAGCGGCCAACGGTTCGAAGGCAAGGTCACGCAACGAGGCGTTCAAGGCGCTGTCAGTCGCGGCTGAAAAAGCGATCAGCACCGGCAAAGCAAACGAGATGTTGAGCGGGCTCGAAGCCGACAAAACCGGCGACTTCCAGAAGCTGGCCCAGGGACGACAGGAATGGACCAAGCTGCTGACGGCCCTGAAGCGCAGAGACACGAGTCTGCTGGGCCGCGATCACACGAATGAATAATCGAGTGATCAGCCGAGCCGGTCGATTCGGTTGAGCTCGATCGCCCGTTGGGCCAAACGGCCACACGCTTTGACGAGAGCCCCGAGTTGCGCGAAGCGCGGGTCTTTTGTGAGTCCCTTTTGATAGCGTGCGTAGATCTGCTGAACGATCACCGCGATCTTGAGCAACGCGTAAGCGTAGTAGAAAACGGGATCCGGAACGTCGCGACCCGAGCGTCGCGAGTAGTAATCGAGGATCTCGTTGCGCGTGAAGTTGCCGGGCAGCTTCGTTAAGACAAACCCATACCGCTGCCACTCTTCGGGATCGGTTGGCTCGACCCAGTAACCGAGCGTCGTTCCCAAATCCATCAACGGATCACCCACCGTCGCCATTTCCCAATCGAGCACGGCTACGACGCGCGTCAGATCGTCAGGAGCGAGGACGACATTGTCGTACTTGTAATCGTTGTGAATCAGCGAGCCGTGCGCTGTGTCAGCGGGAAGATGTTCCTGAAGCCACGTGGCGAGTTGTTCGATTTCGGCGACGTCGTCAGTGCGCGCGTTGTAGTAACGCTTGGTCCAGCCCGAGATTTGGCGATTGACGTAGCCTTGCGGCGAGCCGAGATCGCCTAGCCCCGCAGCTTCGTGATCAATGGCGTGAATCTCGGCGAGGTTGTCGACGAACACCTCCGAAAGGCGTCGCATCGTGTCCGCGGAGAGATCGAGGCCGCGTGGTGGTTGCGCGCGAAGAATGATTCCCTTCACTCGCTCCATCACGTAGAACGGCCCGCCAAGCACTTCTTCGTCTTCGCAGAACAGGAGCGGTTGCGGGACTTTCGAATAGACCGGATGAAGATGCGCGAGAATACGATACTCGCGTCCCATGTCGTGCGCGGTTTTGATCTTCGCGCCGATCGGAGGGCGACGTAAGACAAGCTCGCGATCGCCGATGCGCAGCAAGTAGGTGAGATTGGAAAATCCCGCTGGAAACTGTTCGACCGTCAATGGACCTTCAAGATCGGGAAGGTGCTGCTTGAGATAAGCAAGTAAAGATTCCTGGGGCAGATCCTCACCAGCGCGGACCGCCACCGATTGATCAATCGATACCATATTTCCGAAGAATACTTCTCGCGACGACTATCTTGTGAACTTCATCCGGCCCGTCGTAAATCCGCGCCGCGCGCTCGTGACGATACCAGTACGACAACAACGTCGCGTCCGTTAACCCCAGCGCGCCATGCACTTGAATCGCACGATCGAGCACCTTCTGAAGTATTCCCGCGACAAAGAACTTGATCAACGAAATGTCCTCGCGCACCGATCCCGCGCCCTTCAGATCAATCGCACGCGCCGTCTGCAACACGAGCAACCGCGCGGCGTTGATCTCCGCGCGACTCTCCGCGATCCACTCCTGCACGTTCTGCCGCGAGCCCAACAACTTGCCTGGCGACAGTTCGCGCTTCGCCGCGTAGCTGCACATCAGATCAAACGCGCGTTCACAGATTCCGATCCAGCGCATGCAGTGATGAATGCGCCCTGGTCCAAGCCGTTCCTGCGCGATCGCAAACCCGTGCCCTTCGCGGCCCAGGAGATTACTCTGCGGCACACGGCAGTTTTCGTATCGCACTTCGGCGTGACTCGCATAATCACTGCCCTCGTCGCCCATCACGTTAATATTCCGAACGAGATTGAATCCCGGGTTCGGTATCGGCACGATGATCTGACTTGCCCTTTTATGGAGATCCGCGGCTTCCGGGTTTGTGATCGCCATCACGATCGCGAAGCTTGCTCCTTCCGCGGACGACGTAAACCACTTATGACCATTGATGACGTAATCGTCGCCGTCTTTCACTGCGCTCGTGCTCATCCACGTCGGGTTCGATCCCGGATGCTCGGGTTCAGTCATCGAGAAACAGCTCCGGACTTCGCCGCGCGCGAGCGGCGTGAAGTATTTCTCTTTCTGTTCCGGTGTGCCGTGGGCCAGCAGGATCTCCATGTTGCCGATGTCGGGCGCCTGGCAGTTGAGGAGGTAGTGCCCGATCGGCGTGCGTCCCAGTTCTTCGCTGACGCACGCGAATTCGGAAAGACTCAGGCCGAGCCCGCCATGTTCTTCGGGCAAGTGCGGCGCCCATAGGCCGAGGGCTTTCACTTGTTCGCGCTTTGCGCTGAGGGACGGGATCAGTTCGCGAAAGGGACGGCGGAGAAAATCGGATTCCAGCGGGTAAACCTGGGTGCGCAGAAATTCTTTGATGCGGTCGAGCAGGCCGAGAAGTTTCTCGTTATGGTGATCGGTCATTAGTCTTGGAACGAACCCGTGATTTCTCCGGTGGCTGCGATAACGCGACGCGGGCCTCACGAAAGCGAAACTGGACCAACTGCGACGTCGAAGCGTCGAGCGTCTTGTCGCGGACCAGCGAATCGAAGATGCGCAACAGTTCCTTCTCTTCGGCCGCGCCTGCCGTCGGCGTCGCATCCTTCACCTTGCGCAGCGTCACGATCTGCGAGGCAAGCGCGTCAGCCATCTGCAATTTGAAAAGATAATTGCGCGGGTACTTCTCTGACAACACGCGCGCCATCGCGACAGCATCTGTCCAGCGCTTTTCGCGCTTATAAAGATCCACCAGCAGGACTCGCGCAAGATCGCGCGCCCAGCGACCCTGAACCGAAACTCGCTCGAGCGTTTCGAGGCCGCGCTTCTTCGAACCGCGCACGCCCATTGTTCCCGCGATCACCTTCAAAGGCAATGGCAGCGAGCCGACGATGTAGTTTTGGAGACCGATCGTCAGCTCCGCGTCGTGAAAGTCCGGCACGAGCTTGAGCACTTCTTTGTGTCGCTCGACGGCATCGGACCCGCTGCTTAACGCAGGGCGATATTTCTTTTCGACGGCGGCCGCGTATGCAGCGTCGAGGCCCTCGGCGGCGCCGAGAAAGTAGAGCGCTTCCACGTCGCGCGGGTCCTTTTTCAGTTTCGCCTGGGCCAGCGTCTTTGTCTGGCGGATCCATTTGCGAAACTCCGCCGCCAGCGCCGGGTCTGACTTGCGCTTCTCCTCCGTGTAAGCCTTCGTGCTGTAAAGCGTCGCTTTGAGTTCCCACGACTGGTTCAACTGTTCGACCCACAGGCTGGCGGCGAAGCATTGTGGGCCGGCGGGGTTGTCGGGCGCGAGTTGCATCATCTCGCGGAAGCGTTTGCGCGCGCCGTCGTAATCGAGGTTGTAGAGCGCTTCGTAACCTTCCGCACGCAGCTTGTCGAGGCGGTTTTCGGTTGTCTGGGCCGAAACAGCTCCGAATGAAACGATGAGAAGAAGCAGTGCGAGAACCGGCATGATCAAGCTTCTTTACGCTCAGCTCGCCTCGCCTTCTCGAAACGCGGTGACACTAAATTAACTGCCACATTTTCGGCCCTAAGCCAACACAAACTGAGCGAATCATGTATTTATGAAAAGATCTCATGTTTACTCTCTCAATCGAACATTGATCTGTGTTATCGGACTGCTCTCGATCGGCACGCTCTTCATTCCCCCTCCAAACCGCATTTTCATGATCGCCGACGTGCTGCTGCGAACGTACCTGGTGTTCGCTGGGACGGTAATGGCCCATGAAGGTGTTCACGGACATCTCGGTCGCTCCCGCGCCGCAAACTTCTGGTGGGGACGCATCGCGCTCGTGCCGAGCATGGTCCCATTCACCAACTTTCGCCGCACTCACCAGTTGCACCACTCATACACAAATCTCCCCGACCAGGATCCCGACCATTTCATGAAGTCGCGAAACTTCGTCGAGCTGTTTCTGCGCGCACTGGCGATGCCGCATCAGTGGTTCTTCTGGTTGCGACGGCACGGACGGCTGAAACGAAGCGACGTGGTGGAGTTGTGGGTCAACTACGCGGGAATTGTCGTGGTTTACGCGATCGTGCTGTGGTTTGTTGGTCCATGGCGGCTGTTCTGGGGCATGACGCCCACGTTGATGCTCGTGTCGCTGTTGCTGTGGTACCCGTTCGCGGTGCAAACGCATGAGGGGTTTTCGACCGGGTCCGCTGAGGCGCGGTCGCATAACTACTACGGGAGTTTCATGTACTGGTTCTCGCTCGGTTTGTCGATGCATCGCGAGCACCATTTGCAGCCCAAGTTGTCGTGGATCGAGCTGCGGCAGTTCGTCGAACCGGCGCCGGCAGGTGTTTCCAGGTGGTGGCCGCGGCGAGATATCCGTGTCGAGAGCGTATGAAAGCGCAAATCGAACTGCTGGACTTTGCCTTCAAGCTGCTGGACTCGGCAGTCTCACCGCAGGACTTCACACTGATACTTCATTTCGACGAGCCGCCGGACATTCACGCGTTGCAAGCCGGCGCAAAGAGCGCGTGTGAGATTTATGGCGCGCGGGCGAAAAGAGAAACACCGATTGATCTCGAACGATTCGTTAATAACTCGTTTGATCTACATCTCGGTTATCCGATCAAACAGACACTGATTGGCGCGACCCTCGCGACCCGTTTTCATCACGCCGCCGCGGATGGTTTGAGCGCAGCGTTGTGGTTGGGCCATCAGCTCAGCGTCGCGTACGGACTCACGCCGCCTGCGCATGCTCCTGAACTCTCACTCCGCCGCGCGCAGACGTCTGTGCGGCGGAGCCAGTTCGCGTACGACGGCGCGTGCGATCCGTTGTGGACCGTAGCGAAGTCGACGCGCACTGGAACGAGGCGTTGGACCACGTTTCATTTTTGTGCGACAGACTTGAGACAGGCGTGCAAACGTGCCGGTGGGTTCACCTACAGCGATCTGTTGGCGACATGCGCGCTGGAAGTGTTCGCGCGGTGGAACCGGCAGCACAACGAAAACGGCGTGGTGAAAGTCGGGCTTTGGTTGCCGATGAACATTCGCAGTCGATCGTTCGAAGGATTTGGCAACGGTACGAGTCGCATTCGTCTTTATGCCCGTTACTCGCCGTCTGCTTCGCTGCTCGATAAAGCTCGCGAGGTCCGGCAACAGGTTTCGTGGACGACGGAACACGGCGAGTGGGCTGTTCCGGAAATCCCGCTGTTCACGCGTCTGCCGCGTTTTATCGCCGCGCCAGCACTCCGACGTTATCTCAACCGTCCATCGATCGACATGGCGACCGCCGTCTTCTCGCATTCGGACCGCTGGGCGGGTGACGCTCGCGAAGCATTCAAACA
>DASTOZ010000055.1:0-2338 GCA_035762365.1 Pyrinomonadaceae bacterium
GCCGACGCGCTCGACCTGATGGTCATCACGATGGAAGCGGGACTGGGTTTGAACGCGGCGATGCTGAAAGTTTGCGAAGAGCTCAAAGACGTTCACCCCGACATCAGCAAAGAATTCGAACTGGCAAACCTCGAAATCCGAGTCGGTCGCGAGCGTAGTGAAGCGCTGCGCAATCTCGCGGATCGTTCAGGCGTCGAAGACTTGAACAGCCTCGTCGGCATGCTGATCCAGGCCGATCGCTTCGGCACTTCGATCGCCCGCGCGGTGCGTGTTTACTCTGACAGCTTGCGCACGAGACGACGTCAGCGCGCCGAGCAGGCAGCCCAGAAAGCGGCGTTCAAACTGCTGCTCCCGCTGGGCGCGCTGCTGTTTCCCACGATGTTCATCGTCATTCTCGGTCCGGCATTGCTCAACATTTCCGACATGCTGGGCAACGGCATTGGTAACGCGATCCAGCTAAAGTAAGGAGGCACGGAATGATAAAACGCTTGATGATCGTCCTGTCGCTAGTGGTGTTATTCGTTGTCATGGCGGAACCGCAACTCGCAACGAACAGCATGCTGATGACCGACGCAGAAGTCGCAATGCTTGATGCTGCCGAAGCGAATGCTCCCGAAGCCAATACCGGCGAGGACAACGCTCAGACAAAGGGCAAGGGAAACGTTTTCGTCCGTGCTCTCAAAGCGCCCTTCAAAGCCATCGGCCGGATCTTCGGCGGTGGCAAGAAGAAGGAAGACGACAACAAGTTTCATCGTCTGACGGAAAAAGACGTCAAGCAATTCAAGAGTGCACAGAGCACGCGCTTGAACGGCGCGGCGATGGCTGAAAAGCGCGGCGATGAAACGGCAGTGAGCGACGATGGCGACGCCGCGACTCATCTCGAGCGCGGCCGTTCACATCTCAACAAAGGCCAGCTTAACCAGGCAATCGCCGAACTCTCGAAAGCCTCGACGATGGACGACAAACTTGCAGAGGCCCACAGCCTGCTCGGCGTCGCCTACCAGTACAAAGGCATGCCAGACTGGGCCAAACGCGAGTTTGAGATCGCGGTTAAGCTCGACAAGAACAATCCGCAGTTTCTGAACAACTACGGCTATCTCCTGTACGTCACCGGCGACTACAAAGAAGCTCTGGAACGTCTCTCGAAAGCTTCGAAGCTCGCCCCGAACGACAAGCGCATTCTTAACAATCTCGCTTTGGCCCAATCGCAACTAGGAAAGTTCGACGACGCGTATGAGAACTTTGTTCGCGCGGGCGGCGAGGTCTACGGCCGCGTCAGTATCGCGAACCGGCTGCAACTCGCCGGCCGCACTGATGAAGCCATCAAGTACTTCGAAGCGGCAAAGCTCACGGCGGAAAACCAGAAGAAAGAAGATCCAAACGCGCAGGCGATCACCGTGATGCTGGAGATCAAAAACGGAAAGATCACGTTTGCGTCAGTGCCTGAGCGACGAGCCGGATTGGAAACCTACGAAGCGACAGCGTTGCGCTTCGCGCGAAAGCTGCGTTTCCCGTCCGACAAGAATGGATCCGAATCAGTTGTTGTTCGTGTCAGCCCGACGCCGGGGTCATAACTCCGGCTTACCCCGCCTCCGCAGTCGAGGCACGTGCGACTGCGGAGATGCGGACTCAAAAAACTACCCGACTTGTCAAACTGAAAACTCGAGGAACTGATATGCCGCACCTGAACATACTCACGCGCGCAGAGATCGAAAGCCTGGGGCCGCCGGCACTTGATGAGCTCGAAGATACTGGTGTAGCACAGCAGTTCCTGTGCGACCTCGCTCTCAAACACGTAGCTGCCCTTCCCGATCCCAGCACTGCGTCCGTTGCGGAGCGACTCAAGTTGCCAAAGGCGCTGACGGAAGAGTTGCTCTATCACCTTTACCGTGAAAAATTGATCGAAATGCGTCTGCAAAGCGCGGTTGGTGCAACGCGCTATGCGATGTTAGACCATGGCTGGGAACGGTTGTCGCGGTTGCAGACTCAGAACGGCTATGTTGGACCAGCGCCCGTTTCTCTGACTGACTACGCCCACATGATGCGTCTTCAGGCAGTGCCGTTTCGGCCTGCATCAATGGAGAGCGTGCGTCACGCGTTTCGCGACCTCGTGTTGCCCGATTCGCTGTTGCAAACTCTCGGCTGCGTCATCAATTCGCGTTCGTCACTGTTTTTGACGGGCCTTCCCGGCACCGGCAAGACCGCGGTATCGGAACGCATGAACCAGGCCCTCTTCGGCAACATCTGGATTCCCTACGCGATCGAGATCGACGGACAGATCATCCGCATCTTCGACGCGCACTGCCACCAGCCCGTGCCGGAAAATAACTCGGCACTC
>DASTOZ010000056.1:0-3633 GCA_035762365.1 Pyrinomonadaceae bacterium
CTGGTTCTCGGAAGAGTCGTCGTTATTTACTCCGTTGATTTGGAAGGTCGCGCCGCGCGTGCCCGTCCCGTTGAAATTTATCGACGAACCGGAAGACGCGGTGGGATTGTTTTGACCGGACGTCGGGTTCTCCTGATAGCCCGCGAAGGTTTCCGCCAGCGACAGGAAGCTGCCCTGGTTGAAAGTCGGCTTCTCTAGGATCTCCTGGGCATTCAGTGATCCCTTAATCTCGGCGTTCGTGGTATTGATTGGCGCGGCGTCGGATGTAACCACAACGGCTTCAGTGACGGAACTCGGATTCAACGTGAAATTGATAACGCGAGTCTGGTTTAAAGTGATCTCGATGTTCTCTTGTGAGACTTTGCTGAACCCCGTGCCGGATACCGTGACCGTATAACGGCCCAGCGGTAGAAACGAAGCTATGTACGCTCCCTCACCGTTCGTCTGGAGCGTACGCTCCTGTCCCGTATCGACATTGCGAATGACGACCTGCGCACCTGGCACCATCGCGCCCTTTGAGTCGCTTACGGCGCCTTGCAACGTGCCGGTGACTGTCTGTGCATGGGCCATCGCCGGCAGTAAAAGCAACGCAGCGCAAATGAGAGTGAGAATCAAGCATTGCCGATTGGACTCAGAGTGCAACATGGGGGCCTCCTCATTTCATCGAATCGAAGTCTTTTGGTCGTTGGTTGGGGCATAGGCGGAACCACGCAGCGCGACGCCCGGCCGCGCATCCGTCATTTGATTGCTCGCTAGCACGACGGCGCCATTCACCAGCACGTAGCTGATGCCCAACGGATACTGGTGCGGCTTGTCGAATGTCGCCTGGTCTATGATCTTGTTTTCGTCGAAGATGACGATGTCAGCCGCGAAACCCTCGCGGATCAGGCCGCGGTCGCGAAAGCCGAAAGTCTGCGCCGGCAGCGACGTCATCTTTCGGATCGCGTCCTCGAGCGAGATCAGTTTCAGATCGCGGACATAGTGGCCTAGCACGCGGACGTTGTTGCCGTAACCGCGCGGGTGTGGAACGCTGTCGTCTACCTGGCGGACGCCCGCGTCAGACGCGATCATCGTGAACGGTTCCTGCATGATCCGTTTCACGTCGTCTTCGTTCATGCCGTGATAGATCATGCTGGCGCCGCCCGCTTCGTACATCGCGAGCATCTGTTCGATCTGGCTCGTCACGTCGGTCTTGTTGCGGACCTGCTTGGTGATCTCAGCGATCGATTTTCCGTTGAACGACTTGTCAGGACCGTAAGAGGCGACGACGGCGAAGGAGTAGTCTTTGAAGCCGCTGCGCTTGAGCGCGTCTTTCGTGTCGCTGATCGCGCGCTCGCGAGTCGCTTTGTCAGCGAGTCGTTTCTTTGCTTCCTCAAAACCACCGGCTTGCAACCAGCTCGGCAACCGAGACGAGAGTGAAGTCGAGCTTGCGGTGTAAGCGTATTGATCGACCGTCACGCTGAGACCTCGCGCACGCGCGTCTCGCACGAGGCCGAGTGTCATCGGCGTCTGGCCCCACAGTTTTTTGTTGCTGATCTTGAAGTGGGAGATCTCGACGGGAAGTCCCGCTTGTTCGCCGATCGAAATGCTCTCGCGAATCGCGTCCGCGACCTTGTCGCCTTCGTTTCGCATGTGCGTTGCGTAAAGACCGCCGTGACGACTCACAATGCGGGCCAGCGCGACGATCTCATCCGTCTTCGCATACGTGCCGGGAACGTAGATGAGTCCAGTCGATAGACCAACAGCGCCATCTTTCATTCCCTGCTCGACGATGGCTTCCATCTTCTTCAGTTCGTCAGGCGTGGGAGCGCGATCGTCCGCGCCCATCACTTCACGACGAACCGAGCCATGACCGATCAGTGTCGCAAGATTTACCGCGAGTGGCTTTTCGTGCAGGCGGCCGAGAAACTGGCCCACGTTGGTTGCGGACGAACCGCAGTTGCCGGTGATTAGTGAAGTCACGCCCATGCGCACGAAGTTGTCGGCGCCAGGCGTGCTGTAGATCGACTCGACGTGCGTGTGAACGTCGATGAACCCGGGCGCGAGTATCTGGCCCTTGGCGTCGATCGTCTTGGCGGCGGTCTCGGGCGCGATGCGACCGATGCGCGCGATGCGTCCGTCTTTGATCGCCACGTCGGCGCGAAACCACGGATTGCCGCTGCCGTCGACGATGCGTGCGTTGGTGATTACGAGATCGTAGGTGGGCCCCTGCGCACGCGCAGGTTGATCCAGCGATGCGCAAAGCAAACTTCCAAGCGCCAGCGCAATCAAGGCCAACAGGGCAGACTTGAAGAGACTCGTCTTCACTTTTTGTAAAATGAAACCGCGAACCCGACGCTCGTAAGATAAACAGAACGGAAGAAGTCCGGATTATAGGCAAAACGGCGGAATAATAATAGCTAAATGTTCTTATTCAATCGATAAGAATGCCTGATAACCTGCCGCAGGAAAAACTTCAAAAACCTTGACGCCAAATAGCAGAGGAATATACTGCCGCGCATTGCAAACTGGTAGTGCTTTCCGGCGTTTGCGGTAATCCCTGACCGCTGCCTTCCAACGCCGTCAATTCAAGCGGTATCCATCGGGTTCTCTTGCGCCGCTGCGCCAAACAAAAACAGGAGGTTGACATGTCACTTCGCAAACTATCGGTTCTCGTGGTTGCCCTGGTGGCTGCGATGCCGATTGTAGCAGTCGCCCAAACCAGCACATCCCGAATCACTGGCCGCGTCGTCGATAGCAAACAGGCTTCGATCCCGGGCGCCAGTGTCACCGTCACCCATGAAGCCACCGGAGTCTCACAAACACAAACGACGACTGAAGCAGGTGTCTACGCGTTTGAAGCCCTGCCGGTCGGCAACTATACCGT
Source organism: Pyrinomonadaceae bacterium (assembly GCA_035762365.1). GTDB lineage: Bacteria > Acidobacteriota > Blastocatellia > Pyrinomonadales > Pyrinomonadaceae > PSRF01. Next base: position 2,867 of record DASTOZ010000056.1, read on the forward strand.
CGCGGTCGAACAGACCGGTTTCAAGAAGTTTCAGAAGACGGGAAATCACCTTGAAGTAAACAATCCCTTGAATGTCGACATCGTGATGGAAGTCGGTCAGGTGTCGGAAGTCGTAACGGTCCAGGGTGGGCCGGAACAACTGCAAACCGCAAACGCCACGCTTGGCAATGTCGTCGAACAGAAAGCCATCGAGACGTTGCCGTTGAACGGTCGTAATCCGCTGACGCTGCTGCTGCTTGAACCGGGCGTGGTGCAACGCTCTTTCGGCGGCGCCGGATCAGGCGTGCACGTCAACGGCTCTCGCGATCGTGCCTACAACGTTACGATTGACGGAATCGAGGCCAACGAATCGAGTGTTCCCAACCCGGTCTCTAACCTCTATCGCATCAATCCTGACAATGTGCAGGAATTCAAAGTTACGACCAACAACGCCACCGCCGAGGAAGGACGAAATAGCGGCGCGTCGATCTCGATTGCTACTCGAGCGGGCACCAGCGAATTCCACGGCACCGGCTTTTACTTTCTGCGCAACGAAGCACTGAACGCGAATGAATGGTATGCAAACGCGCAGAACGCGCCCAAGCCGTTGATTCGTTTGGGCCAGTTTGGCTTTGAGATGGGTGGACCAGTCATGAAGAACAAGACGTTCTTCTTCGGCAGTTATCAGTACAACCGGGTCGACTTCACCCAGCCGATCGATCAGACGTTTGGCTTCCCGGTGGTCTACACAGCCGAAGCGCGCGCCGGCATCTTCCGTTACTTCGTTC
>DASTOZ010000057.1:0-5771 GCA_035762365.1 Pyrinomonadaceae bacterium
ACGACGATCGCGTCGGGTTGAAACTGTCCGGCTGCTTCGGCGATCTCGGAAACGTGGGCCACTTCAGTCGTCGGATCTTTCACGAGCCGCGACACGTTGTTGAGAATGTTTTCGATAGCCATGCCGGCAATCAGCCGCTCACGTCTCATTTGCGCGTCCAGCATCTGGCCCCAATCCTGACGCGCAACGTCTGAGAGGTCGCCTTCGTCACGGAGCAGGCTATCTATTATCAGGACCCGGGCAGCCGCAATGCGCTGCTCGACCGGCTCATAGCGACAAAAAGTTTGTTGGGTGAAGGGGAATGGAATAAGCGTTTGGCTCATCTGTCGTGTCGTTAATCTCTGTTCTTGGGGTTCTGTATTACTTCTTTTTAAACTCCGGCATCTTCGCGCCCGCTCCCGCCGCCGTAATTTCCTCACGCACCTGAGCAATTAGGAGGCCACGCAGGCGGCTGCGGGCCCGGGGGGTCTCTTTGGCAACCTCCTGTTCAACCAGCAGCAACATTCTATACCACGAACTCTCCAATTCGTCTGCAATATGCGAGATCTTTGTGATGTCGTAGGGCACGGCGACGTCGGTCACGCCCACCCGGGCGAAGACTGAAAGGTACCTCGCCGTCGCCAGATCTGGACACAAGAGCCGGTGGCGTCCGATTTTGAGTTCCACGCCGAGCAGCGTGTGTTGAATTTCGATGCGCGCCTTCGGATTCGCCGTTTCGAAGTGGTAAGAGCGCGTTCGCAGACGCAGGATGCGGTCGCGATAGATTCGCGGCAGCCAAGATTCGCCTAAGTTCGCCTGGATCTGTTGCGCGTGGCGGCTTTCGGCAGTGGCGGCAGTCACTTATCGCTTCGTAAAGAACTGAGATTCGATTCTGGTCTGCAGGCCGTTGATGACGCGACCCGGAAATATGCCGAGATACAACACGCCGAGCACCGTGATGATCAGCGCCAGCGCGATGCTGGCGGGAATTCGCGGCGCCGTCCAGGCGGTGGTGCGATCACCAAAGAACATGACGATAACAAGCCGCAGGTAGTAGTAAGCCGACACTGCGGTGTTGAGGACGCCAATCACGACCAGCGGATACATGCGCTGATCGATCGCGGCGCCAAAGACCATGATCTTGCCCATGAATCCGGCCGTCAGCGGCATCCCGAGCAGACTCAGCATGAACAGACTCAACGAGAACGCGAGCACCGGCGATTCGAATCCGATGCCGCTGTAGTCTTCAATCGACGTACGGCGGTCGCCACCGCGGGCGATCAACTGCACGACCGCAAACGCGCCGATGTTCATCACCGCATAGGTCAACAGGTAGAACATCACGGCCGTTACCGCCGCGTTGCGCTGTGTTGGGTCGCTGGCGGCGCCGGCTGCGATGCATCCGACCAGCGCATAACCGGCGTGTGCGATCGACGAGTAAGCCAGCATGCGCTTCATGTTGTTCTGGACGATCGCGACGACGTTGCCGAGCGTCATCGTGAGTATCGCCATCACGACGAGTGCGCCGACCCACGCCTGATGCAGGTTCGCGCCGGAGTTGCTGTACGACGACACAACGAAGGGCAATCCGAAAACAAACACGCGCACGAACGATGCGAAGCCCGCTGCTTTCGGACCAGCCGCCATGAACGCCGTCACCGGCGTCGGCGCGCCTTCGTAAACGTCCGGCGTCCAGATATGAAAAGGCGCGGTAGCGATCTTGAAACCAAACCCGACAAACATCATTGCGGCGCCGGCAAAGAGCAGCGCGGGATACTGAGCGTCGTTCACGCGGCTGGCGAGCTCTGCGATGTTGGTGGTTCCGGGAATGATGCGGCTGAACGTTCCAGCTGTTGCCGGTTCGGCGATCGACGTCGCACCGTAAACGAGCGCGATGCCGTAAAGCAGGAACGCGGAAGAGAAGGAGCCGAGAATAAAGTACTTCAGCGACGATTCGTTCGAGCGCACGTCCGTGCGCCGAAAGCCCGCCATCACGTACGTCGCGATCGACAGGATTTCGAGGCCGAGAAAAACGATCACGAGGTCGTTACCCGACGCCATCAACATCATGCCGACAGTCGCAAACAGCAGCAGGGAATGAAACTCCCCGGCGGGAAGTTGTTCGCCGTCGACCCAAACGTTCGAGATCAGCAGCGTTAGAAACGAAACGAGCAGGAAGATGAGGGTGAACCCGAGTCGCAGCTCGTCGAGCACGATCATGCCGTTGAAGGCGTCGAACGAAGCAGTGCCGGAAGCCCAAAGCCAAACGGTAGCAACTGCCGCGAGGAAGAGTCCGGCCATTGAAATACCGCCGGTGATCCAGCGCTGCGATGGACGCGAGAAAGCGTCGACCAGCATTACGATCACGGCAGCGGCACAGACGATTACTTCCGGCGCGATCAGCGACCAGTTGATAATCGGCATCATCGATTGCGCGAGTAACAGGTTCATTCAGTTCTGCGATCCAGGTTGGCGGTTTCGATCACGCCGCCCGCAGGCGACTTCATCACGTACCCTCGAATCACCAGGACAGCCGCTTTCGAACGATCGAGAAACGGACGCGGGTAAACACCCATGAAAAGCATGAGCAGCATCAGCGGCAGTAACAATCCGAGCTCCCGCCGGTTGAGATCGAGGAGTCGCGCGTTTTCAGGGTTTGTCGTCTCGCCAAACAGCACGCGCTGTAACATCCAGAGCATGTAGACGGCGGCCCAGATCACGCCGGTGGCTGCGAACATCGTTGCGAGCCACGTATGCGTGACGGCGCTCGAGGTCCATGTTCCGGTCAGGATCAGAAACTCGCCGACGAACCCGTTCAGAAATGGCAGACCGATCGACGATAACGACGCGATAACGAACAGCGTGGCAAACCACGGCATCGGTGTCGCGAGTCCGCCAAATTCGCTGATCTGCCGCGTGTGTCTGCGTTCGTAGATGAAGCCGACGAAAAGGAATAGAGCGCCCGTGGAAACACCGTGATTCAGCATTTGATAGAGCGCGCCCTGCATGCCGAGCTCGGTGAAAGAAAAGATGCCGAGCACAACGAAACCCATGTGGCTGACTGATGAATAAGCGACGAGGCGTTTGACGTCTGGCTGCACCATCGCCACCAGCGCGCCGTAGATGATTCCGATCACCGCGAGAATAATTATTACCCACGCCGCCTGTTTAGCCGCGTCGGGAAAGAGCGCGAGGTTGAAGCGCATCAGCCCGTACGTTCCCATCTTCAGCAACACGCCCGCCAGAATGACTGAGCCTGCCGTCGGCGCTTCGGTGTGCGCGTCCGGCAACCACGTGTGAAACGGCCACAGCGGTACTTTGATAAAGAACGCGAGTGCGAACGCGAGGAACAACCAGAATCCCACGTTTGGGTCGAGCCCTTGGCGCGTCATTGCCTGGAGAAGCGCCGGGTAGTCGAACGTGTGATAGATGAAGTAGAGCGCGATGATCGCAACCAGCATCAGCAAGCTGCCGACGGCGGTGTAAATGAAAAACTTGATCGCCGCGTAAATACGTCGTTCGCCACCCCAGATGCCGATCAGGAAGAACATCGGGACGAGCGAGGCCTCGAAGAACAAGTAAAAGAGCAGCAGGTCGAGCGACACGAACACGCCGATCATGGCCGATTCGAGGATCATCAGGAAGACGTAGTACGAGAGTTGTCGTTTGTGGACCGCGGTCCAGCTCGAAAGTATCGCGATCGGCATCAGCAGCGTCGTCAACAGCACCAACCAGAGACTCACGCCGTCGACGCCGAGATGGTAATTAGCGCCAATCGAACCGATCCACGTGACGTTTTCTTCGAAACGAAATCCAGCGCCTGCGCCCACTCCGCGAACCAGCAGCAGCGACACGGCGAAAGTCAGCGTGGTTGTGACGAGCGCGATCCACTTGTGATTTCCATCGCGATTGCCGAAGACGACGCTGTACAGCACCGCGACCAGCGCGCCCGCCGTAGGTAGAAGAATCAGGATGGTCAGTAACTTCGGCATTTGCTATTTCGGATAACCCAGGTACGCGAAAAGACCAATCAGGATCAGCGCGCCGATCAAAATGATGGCGGCATAAGCGCGCACGAATCCGGCTTGCAGGTAACGGCCGAGGCGTCCGAGTTCGGTTACCGACTGACCGATGCCGTGCAGCACGCCGTCGATGACGCCAATGTCGAAAATTTTCCAGAGGCCTTCACGCGATCCGACGACGATGGGTTTTATTAACGCTGCGTCGTAGATCTCGTCGACGTAGTATTTGTTCTCCAGTAGGCGCGGCATAGCGAGCGTCGGTCGTTTCTTGAACACCGTCCAGCCAATGCCGATACCCAGGATCGCGATGGCGACTGAGCCAGCGGCTAACCAACGCTCCGCAACGATCTCGTCATGCGAATGAAGGGCAGTTGCAGTCTCTGCGGCTGCTGTCGTTTCTGTAACGTGTTCCGCGGGTGTGGCTGCGTGCGCGATTGCAGGCTCGAGCGTATGTTCAATTACATTGATGTCTTTATCCGTGAATAAAGAGCTCATCGCATAAGGCACGCCGATGAAGCCACCAATCGTCGCCAGCACCGCCAACACGATCAGCGGCGCCGTCATGATCTTCGGCGACTCGTGCGGATGATGGTGTGCTTTATCGAACCGCTCGCTACCCCAGAACGTCATGACCATCATGCGCGTCATGTAGATCGCCGTCAGCAGCGCCGTGATTGCGCCGACGATCCACAAAAGCTTACTGGCCGAGCCGATTCCTGAGGCGCTCCACGTTTTCCATAGGATCTCGTCCTTGGAAAAGAAACCGGCAAAGAACGGAATGCCGCTAATCGCCAGCCACCCGACGAACATCGTCACGAACGTCACCGGCATGTACTTTCGCAGGTTGCCCATGCGACGCATGTCCTGCTCGTGATGCATGCCGTGAATCACCGACCCCGAGCCGAGAAACAGCAACGCCTTGAAGAACGCGTGTGTGATGACGTGAAAGATCGCAGCTACAAACGCGCCGACGCCGCAGGCGAGAAACATGTAACCGAGCTGCGAGACGGTCGAGTACGCTAGAACTTTCTTGATGTCGTCTTGGGCGAGACCAATCGTCGCCGCAAACAGCGCCGTCGCCGCGCCGACGATCGCCACGATGAACATCGCAGTCGGAGCGTGCACGAAGATCTCCGAACAGCGCACGATCATGTAAACGCCGGCGGTCACCATCGTCGCGGCGTGAATCAATGCCGACACGGGCGTCGGTCCGGCCATCGCGTCCGGCAGCCAAACGTAAAGCGGAATCTGCGCGCTCTTTCCCGCGGCGCCGATGAACAGGAGCATCGCGATTGTTGTCGCACCACCGGCGAAGATCGCGCCGAACGTGAACGGCTCAACCGGCCGGCTTTGAAAGAACGACAACGCCGTCGTTGCTGCCTCACCTGCCGCGGGGTTAGCAAAGAAGCTGACCGAGCCCGTGATGAAAAACGTCAGCATCACGCCCAGAATGAAACCCCAGTCGCCGATGCGGTTCGTGATGAATGCTTTCTTCGCCGCGTCGCTCGCTTCTTTGCGATCGAAGTAGTAACCGATCAGCAGGTACGAACAGAGGCCGACGCCTTCCCAGCCGACAAACATCAAGACGAAGTTGTCCGCCAGCACGAGCGTCAACATCGCGAACATGAACAGGTTTAGATACGAGAAGAAGCGGTAGAAGCCCGCTTCGCCGTGCATGTAACCGATCGCGAAGATGTGGATCAACAAGCCAACGAAAGTGACGAACAGCGCGTAAGTGCCGCTCAAGCGATCCATCGCGAGCGCGAAGTC
>DASTOZ010000058.1:0-5299 GCA_035762365.1 Pyrinomonadaceae bacterium
CGCCTCGGCTTATCCTCGCACGATCGACTTCGCACGCATCGGCGAGATCGCGCGCAGTGTCGGTGCGCGCATGTTTGCCGATATCGCGCACATCGCCGGGCCGATTGCCGCGGGCCTGCATCCGTCGCCGGCGCCACACGCCGATTACGTCACTACGACGACGCACAAAACGCTGCGTGGTCCACGCGGTGGATTGATTCTCTGCAAAGAGGAGCACGCGAAAGCGATCAATAGCAAACTGTTTCCCGGCGTGCAGGGTGGGCCATTGGTCCACATCATCGCCGCGAAGGCAGTCGCGTTGGGTGAAGCGCTGCGCGACGACTTCAAGGAATATCAGCGTCAGGTGTTGCAGAACGCTAAAGCGCTCGCGAGCGAGTTGCAGGAGCAGGGTCTGCGCCTCGTCTCCGGAGGCACCGACAATCACCTGATGCTCGTCGACGTTTGGATGGACGGCAAAGGCATCACTGGCAAAGACGCCGAGAAAGCGCTGGAAGCCGCATCGATCACGGTCAACAAGAACACGATTCCTTTCGATCAAAACAAACCCTTCATCGCATCCGGTCTGCGCATCGGCACCCCCGCCGTTACGACGCGCGGCATGAAAGAACCGGAGATGCGCGAGATAGGCCGCCTTATCGCGGAAGTGATTCACGATCCGCAGTCCCAAAGTGTGATAAATAAAGTCAGGCAGAACGTTCTGGAATTGACTGAGCGATTTCCTTTGTATCCGCAGCGTCTGAAGCGGGAAACACAATAAAAGAAAACTTATCAGATTCTTTTTTTCACTGACCTCCCGCAAGCGGGAAACACAGATAAAAGCAGATGCAAGAAGTCTTCGGGCCGGACGGGTTAATAGCCAAGGCACATCCTGAATATGAATATCGGCCGGGCCAGATACAGATGGCCGCGGCCGTGATGCGCGCGTTTGAGGAAAAGAGACACCTCATCGTCGAAGCGGGCACCGGCACCGGAAAGACGCTCGCCTATCTCGTTCCGGCGGTGGCGGCCGCGCTCGGCGGAAACGGTCGCGTCATCGTTTCCACCGGCACGAAGAATTTGCAGGAACAGTTGATGGAGAAAGACATTCCGTTTCTCCAAAGCGTCCTGTCGAAACCTTTCACTGCCACCTACATGAAAGGCCGCAGCAATTACGTTTGCCTCAATCGTCTCGGCCACGCGCAATCGACGCCCGTGCTCGAAGGACTCGAAGAGGTCGACTACTTCGAGGAAGTCACTCACTGGTCGAGAGAAAGCGAGACCGGTGACCGCGCCGAGCTCGCAAACCTCCCTGAGTCGCTCTCGTTCTGGCGTCACATCGACGCGCGCTCCGAAACTTGTTTGGGCCAAAAGTGTCCCGAGTTCGACTCGTGCTTCATCACGCGCATGCGCAATCGCGCGCAGGAAGCCGACATCGTCGTCGTCAACCATCATCTCTTCTTCGCCGATCTCAGTTTGCGCAATGGCAATTACGGCTCGGTGTTGCCTGATTACACGGCAGTGATTCTCGACGAAGCGCACCTGATCGAAGACGTCGCTTCCGAATACTTCGGTTCGCAAGTCTCGAACTACCAGATCGAGGATCTGGCACGTGACCTCGCAGCGATGCCGATCGACGACGTCGAGCTCGATCAGGAACTGACGCGCAGCGTGTCGCGCATGTCGCGCTTCGCCGACGACTTCTGGATGGCGTTCCGTGACGGGCGCGGTGAGGAAGGACGTTACCCGATCATTCCGGGAACGTTCGCGCGGCGAAACTCTCACGGCGAGTTTGAAGCGACGCGTCTCGGCGAGTTGTATTCGGTGCTGGAAAACGCGATCGCGCGTGTGGAGACTACGCTCGACACCGTGCAAGAGAAACCGCCCGAAATGGAGAACCTCATCAGACGTTTGCGCCAGATCCGTTTCGATCTCGAGTTCATCGTGACTGGTCCGGACAAGAAGTTTGTTTACTGGCTGGAGCGACGCGGACGCGGCGTGTTTCTGCGTGCGTCGCCGATCGACGTAGCCGGTCTGCTGCAAGACAAACTGTTTGACGAAGTGCCGACCGTTGTGCTGACTTCGGCGACACTGTCCAGCGGCGGCAACTTCGCTTTCATTCGTGATCGGCTGGGACTCGACGCCGCTGAGGATCTGATCGCCGAGTCGACTTTCGATTACCACCGTCAGGCGATCTTGTATCTGCCGCCGGCGATGCCCGATCCTCGTTCACGCGAGTGGCATAATGCTGCTGTAGACGAAGTGATCAAGATTCTGAATGCAACCGAGGGACGCGCGTTTGTGTTGTCGACGAGTCTCGCCGGCATGCAGGCGCTTTATGACAACATCTCGATCGAAATCGATTATCCGTGTCTCGTGCAGGGCAGTGCTTCCAAGGGTCAACTGTTGAAGCGTTTTCGTGAGACTCCGAATGCGGTGCTGTTTGCGACATCGAGTTTTTGGCAGGGAGTTGATGTTCGTGGCGAGCAGTTGTCGTGTGTGATTATCGACAAGCTGCCGTTTGCGGTGCCGACGGATCCGCTGGTTGCCGCGCGGCAGCGCTACATCGAAGACTGTGGCGGGTCGAGTTTTTATCAGTACAGCGTGCCGCAGGCGATCATTGCGTTGAAGCAGGGGCTCGGGCGGTTGATCCGTAGCACGACCGATCGCGGTGTGTTGGCGGTGCTCGACCCGCGTTTGCGCACGAAAGGGTACGGCCGCACGTTTTTGCAGAGTCTGCCTGCGTGTCGCGTTACTTCACAGATTGCGGACCTCGCGAGTATCTTATCGTCAGAAGCGAATTATGCCGGGACAGTTTGAAGTAATGATCGAGCGACACTTTTCCAGCGCGCATCAGTTGCGCGGTTACAAGGGGAAGTGTGAGAACCTCCACGGACACAACTACAAGATCGAGATCTACGCGCGCGGACGTGAGTTGGATAACGTCGGATTGTTGGTCGATTTTGTGGAGTTGAAAGCGGCGGCGGACGACGTGGTCACGTATCTCGATCACCGCAATATCAACGAACTACCGCCCTTCGACGAGTTACAACCGTCGGCAGAGAACCTCGCCAAGTATGTTTTGGAGCGTGTGGCCAAGCGCGTCGGCGACGAGCGCGTGCAGATCTACAAAGTCCGCTGCTTCGAAACACCGACCAGCGTCGCCACTTATCAACTGGACTAGAGCTTAGTGCTTGGTGCTTTGTTACTTTGTTCGCTAGCGCAGCGGGCTAGTAAAGTCGTCTCGCGCGCCAGCGAACAAAGAACCAAGAACAAAGAACAAAGAACCAAATACTATCTACCACTCGCCTCCGGGCCTTTGAGTGGTTCGCGGATGTCGGCGATGGTGTAGGCATAGACGGCCATGGTTGCGACGCAGAGTTGCAGGTCGCGCGGATCGATCTTGTCTAACGTGTCTGAGTTGGTGTGATGAATGTCGAAGTAGTGCGAACCTTCGACGTCGAGACTCGCACCCGGCACACCCTCGCGCATGATTGGCCCAATATCGGCGCCGCCGCCACTAGCCGCAATTCCATCAGCCCCGATACCCTTCAACAGCTTCGCGATCTCGAGCAGGTTTGCACGAACCTGCGGCGGCGCGGTAGCAGCGAGACCGAGCCCTTCAGGCCGGTACGTTCCCGAATCAGACTCGATGGCAAAGATGTGCTTCGCCAACTCCGATCGATACGCATCCCGATACGCATTCCCGCCACGCAAACCATTTTCTTCATTCGTGTACAGCACGACGCGAATCGTCCGCCGCGGCCGAAGGCCGAGCTCTTTCAACAACCGCACGGCCTCCCACGCCATGATGCAACCACCGCCATCGTCATGCGCGCCCTGGCCCACGTCCCACGAATCGAAGTGCCCGCCGATGAGCACAACTTCATCCGGCTTCTCCGATCCACGCAACTCAGCGATAACATTCGCCGACTCCGCATCCGGCAAAAACTTCGCTTCCATCTTCAATCGCAGCGTCGTGCGATCGCCGCGGTCCTGCATGCGTTGCAACAACTCCGCCGCCTCGATCGAAATCGCAGCGGACGGAATCTTCGGCAGTCGTTGATCGTAATTCATCGCGCCCGTGTGCGGACTCTGAAGACTAACCGGCGTGATCGAACGCACAAGCGCGGCGACGGCGCCATAACGCGCTGCCCGCGACGCACCAAACCCGCGATACTGGACCGTGGCTCCGTAGTTAGTAAACGGCGCGTTATACACCACGATCTTCCCGCGCGCCTTTTCACCTAGCGCATCAAGCTCCGCGAAGTTGCGCACCACAACCGCATCGGCCGTTATGCCTTCAGGCGGCGTACCCACACTGTTGCCAAGACCAAGCATCGCGAGTTTCATCGGCCGCGGCGTCGTCATCTCGAGACTCTCTTCGCCACGCACCCAGTGCGGCGCCATCACTTTCTCACCACGCACGTTATCGAGACCATCTTTCTTCATCTCGGCCAGCGCCCACTCGATCGCGCGTTCGAGCGCTTGCGAGCCGCTGAGTCGATGGCCGATATGGTCGGTCAAATGAGCCAGTCGCGTGTACGCGTGGTCGCTCACGAGCGCCGCGCCGATGATGCGTCCGGCAGTCGCGCGGTAGTTGTCGATCGAAACTGTCGGCGGCGGCAGCGGCGTCGGTGTTGGCGAAGGAGATTCCTGTGCAGACGCTCGCGGGGGCGGTGTCGACGGATCTTGCGAGGCGAAAAAAGGCACACAGATCAACGTCGAGATGAGGGCCAGTAACTGTAAATGGCGCACGTTTCAAATTCCCTTCGTGATTATTTTGGAAGTCGAATGATTTTAATCAGAAACCGTGCTCGGTTGCGATTCGACGATGGGGGTCCAATGTGACTGCCGAATCGTGGTTTCTTTCTTACGGCGCAACATGAACGGCCGCTCGCAGAACCGGAAAAAGACCCAGGCAAAGAAAATCGTGGCCGGCGCCGTCAGCAACAAGACATTAACCGACTGCAACCACGCCGGGTTGGCCCAGCGCCACGACTGGATGATCACGAGCTCGTGCGTCAGGTAGAGCGAATAAGAAAAGACTCCGACGGCCGCGAAGAGCGACACGACGATCGGCGCCCTCGTGCGGCGAATCCAGCTCTGTTCGGCGAGCACGAGCCTGTTCACAAGAATGAAAAACCCGAGCCCCCACAGCGGATGCAGCACAAACCAACTGACGTTCTTAAGTGCCGTGTCTTTTGAAATTCCAGGCAGGTAGTAAGACAACAACGTTGCGCCGGCGATCAGCAAAACCGCGAGCCGCAGATCGCGCGACCACCGGCGAAGTTGAATCTGCCCAAAGAAAACTTCCACTCCG
>DASTOZ010000059.1:0-2862 GCA_035762365.1 Pyrinomonadaceae bacterium
TTTAGGTCTTGGGTCTTGGGTCTTGGGTCTTGGGTCTTGGGTCTTGGGTCTTGGGTCTTGGGTCTTGGGTCTTGGGTCTTGGGTCTTGGGTCTTGAACAAAGACCAAAGTCCAAAGACCAAAGACCTACTCCTCATACCTCTTAAACAACAAAGCCGCGTTCGTGCCGCCAAATCCGAAACTGTTCGAGAGCACGTAATCGACTCTGGCCTCGCGCGGTTCGTTGGGAACATAGTCGAGGTCGCATTCAGGATCCGGATTGACGTAATTGATCGTGGGCGGGATGACGTTGTGATGCAGCGTCAACACGCAGAAGATACCCTCGATGCCGCCCGCGGCCCCCAGCAGGTGACCCGTCATGGATTTCGTCGAGCTGACCGCCAACTTGTAAGCGTGCGCGCCGAAGGTGTCCTTGATCGCGAGCGTTTCAAACTTGTCGTTGTAAGGCGTCGACGTGCCGTGCGCGTTGATGTAACCGACTTGTTCGGGAGCAATCCCGGCGTCTTTCAGCGTTCGCTGCATGACGCGTCGCGCGCCCGAACCTGTTTCGTCAGGCATTGTCAGGTGGAACGCGTCGGCAGCGGCTCCGTAACCGACGATCTCGCCATAGATCTTCGCAGCACGACGCTTCGCCGACTCCAACTCTTCGAGGATCATGATCCCCGCGCCTTCGCCGATCACAAAACCATCGCGATCGCGCTCGAACGGACGCGACGCATGAATCGGATCGTCGTTGTTGGTCGACAACGCGCGCATCGCGGAGAAACCCGCCACGCTCATCGGCGTGATCGCCGACTCCGCGCCGCCGCAGATCATGATGTCTGCATCGCCGCGTTGAATGATCTTGAAACTGTCGCCAATCGCGTGCGCACCCGCGGCGCAGGCCGTTGCGGTCGCGGAGTTTGGTCCTTTCGCGCCGAAGCGAATCGAAACCTGCCCGGCGGCGAGATTGACGATCGCGGACACGATAAAGAACGGCGAAACACGATCCGGACCATCGTCGAGCAACTTGGAATGCTCGCGCTCGATTGCCCAAAAGTCGCCGATGCCGCTGCTGATGTACGTGCCGACGTTCTCGGCAATGTTGTCGGGAAGCTTACCCGCCTCGGTAAGCTGGATGCCGCTATCGGCCATGGCTTCCACCGACGCGGCGATCGCGTAATGAATAAAGGCGCCCATTTTGCGCGCCTCTTTCTTGGCGATGAATGTTAGTGGGTCGAAGTTCTTTACTTCGCAGGCAAACTTGACTGAAAACTTCTCAGCGTCGAACTTCTTGATGTAGTCGGCGCCGCTGCGACCATTCATCAGCGCGGTCCACGTGTCTTCGACAGTGTTGCCAACAGGAGTGACGAGGCCAAGGCCCGTGATCACGACACGACGTGTCAAAATTAAACTCCTTGGGATCATTGCCGACTGCCAATTGCCGATTGCCGATTTGAAGAACCGATTGGCAATTGGAAATCGAAAATCGGCAATTTAGTTACTTCTTGTGCTGGTCGATATAGTTATAGGCGTCGCGAACGCTTTGGATCTTCTCAGCGTCCTCGTCCGGGATCTCGATCCCAAACTCCTCTTCAAAACGCATCACGAGTTCGACTGTATCCAGCGAATCGGCGCCGAGGTCGTCGATAAAACGCGCATTCGGCGTGACCTCGTTCTCATCGACACCAAGCTCATCGACGATAATCTGCTTTACCTTATTCTCGATCTCTTGATCGGGCATCGTGTTTGCTCCTCTGTGAGTTAGTTAAACTAATACATCCCGGGCAGCAAGTGCGGCGCTGGTCGCCTCCAGACTTGCTGCGTCTTCCACGTTAAGACACTTAATGTCGCGACTCGTTTGCCGCATAAGCCCTGACAAAACTTTTCCTGGTCCAACCTCGACGACTTTGTCGACGCCGTTCTCGATCAGCAACTGCATCGACTCCACCCAGCGCACCGGCGCCGACACCTGGCGAAACAGCGCATCGCGTAGTTCACCGGGCGCGGTCGTGATGCGCGCATCGACGTTTGTCACCACCGGAAACTTCGGTTCGCGAAAGTGCACCCGCTCGAGATCCGGCGCCAGCTGTTCCTGGGCCGGCCTCATCAGCGCGCAATGAAAAGGCGCGCTCACGTTCAACTTGATCACTCGTCGCGCGACATCTTTCAACAACTCGATCGCGCGATCGACGGCCGCCGTGTTTCCGGCGATAACCACCTGGCCCGGTGAGTTGATGTTTGCGACAGAGCAAACTTCACTCCTGCTTGCCTCCGCGCAGACGCGCTCGATGTCGCTCAACTCACCGCCGATGACCGCAGCCATGGCACCCGTGCCGACGGGCACTGCTTCCTGCATGTAACGCCCGCGGGCGCGCACGGTCCGCAGCGCGTCCGACAACTCCAAAACATTGGCAGCGACAAGCGCAGAGTATTCACCCAAACTGTGTCCGGCGACAAATGCCGGAGCGGGTGCGCCAGCGCTTTCAAGCGCCCGAAAGGCGGCAACTGACGTCGCGAGAATCGCGGGTTGTGTGTTCTCCGTTAGCTGAAGTTCCTCAGCCGGGCCGTCGAAGCACAAGCGGGACAGACGGAATCCCAACGCTTCGTCCGCTTCTTCAAAGACCTGTCGCGCCGCGGCAAACTTCTCGGCTAAGTCTTTTCCCATTCCCGGGCTTTGCGATCCCTGCCCGGGAAAGACCATTGCCAATTGACGATTGCCGATTGCCGATTTGTTATCTTCAACCAATGTTGTTCAACTCAAACTAATCAGTAGCTACGCACTAAGCGCCAATCGGCAATGTCCTCACCATCGCATCAGAACGGAGCCCCAGGTGACGCCGCCGCCAAACGAAGACATCAGCACTACGTCGCCTTCCTTCAC
>DASTOZ010000060.1:0-2441 GCA_035762365.1 Pyrinomonadaceae bacterium
AGACGGAAATCATCTACGACGACGGCACCTTCAACTCCAGTATCGGCGCCACGATGATCACCGACAACACGAGCAGCCTTCCGGAAGCGACGATCGCTCTTGCATCCGGAGACAGGACCACGTCCGGACTGCTCGAAGCGATCGAAGGCGCGCGGACCAAGCCCGAGGAGATCGCGTCTGCGGCGACGTCCGTCGCTCCGAAAACCAAGCACGGCGACTTGCTCGCCCTGATCAGTAAAGTGGGCATCACGTTGCTGGCGTCGGCGACGTTGAATGAAACGCTCGAACAGATAGTCACGCTGGTGTTCGAAGCCGTGCCTGCGGATCGTTGTGTGCTCATGATGCGCGACGAGGGTAGCGAGGAGTTGCGAGTGGCAGTCGCGCGGTTGCGAGATCGTGTTGGTGAGGTTGGTGAGATTCGCGTCAGTCGCAACGTGCTGGATGAAGTAGTGATTCGTGGCAAGTCGGTGTTGACCTCCGATGCGCAACACGATCCGCGGTTTGCGAGTGGGACGATGGTGTTGCAGGGCGTGCGAGCAGTGCTCGCGGTGCCGCTTGGTGTGTCCGACAAAGTGTTTGGAATCGTTTATGCCGACTCGCCAATCGCTGAAGGCCGGTTTACGGAAGACCATCTCAAAGTATTGACTACCCTTGCGTCTGTGGCGGCGATTCGGGTTGAGAATGCGCGGTTGGTTGAAGCGCGGCTCGAACGCGAGCGTTTGGAGCGCGAGTTGGCGTTGGCGAGTGAGATTCAACAACGGTTTCAGCCGACTGCGCCGCCGCATATCGCCGGTTATGAGTTGCAGGGGATCAGTTTTCCCTGTTACGAGATCGGTGGCGATTATTACGACTTCATCGAGCGTGAAGACGGGCGTTTGGTGATTGCGCTTGGCGACGTTTCGGGTAAGGGGACTGCCGCTGCGTTGTTGATGTCGTCGCTGCACGCGGCGATTCACGCGCAGTCTGCGTCGCACGATTCGCTGGTCGCGACGATATCGGCCGTTAATCGATACCTTGCAGACAACATTCCTGCTAACCGGTTCGTCACGTTGTTCTATGCGGAGCTGGATCCGGAGTCGGGTTCGTTGGCGTTTCTGAACGCCGGGCACAATCCGCCGCTAATCGTCCACGCTGCGGGTACTGTCGAACAACTCGCCTCCGGCGGTCTGCCGTTGGGGATCAAGCCTGATGCGGAGTATCGCGAGGGACGGACGCAGTTGCAGCTCGGCGATGTCCTGGTGATTTACTCCGACGGGGTAACGGAAGCCGTCAGCCCCACCGGCGAAGAATTTGGCCCAACGAGGTTGTACGAAGTCGTCTCGCGCAACGTCGAAGCCTCGGCGGCGGGCATCCGAGACCGCATCGAATCCTCGCTAACAAAATTCGCCCAGGGCACCAGCGCCGCCGACGACATCACGCTCGTCATCGTGAAGCGTCAGGCGTGAATATTTATGTTCCTCATCAGCCTCTGAATTCAGCGATTATCTCGATTGGTCCAACTTTGTTCTGTTAAACTCGTCCAACTCCTCTGCGAGAATCCAGTACTCCTCGTGAATGGCCTCGCCGACCGCGTTAACGACGTGTCGATGTCTAAACGTTCTCAGCGCGCCTTCCAATCGCACTGAACAGATGCAGTAACGTGCCGATGGCGATCGTGATGGTTCCGGCAAGCGAGAGGGGCGTGTGCAACTCCTCGAGGCGGGGTTCGTAGAAGAAGGCGATTGTGAATAAGACTGTCGCCACGGTGATTAGGATCGAGCCAGTGATTTGTAAGGCGCGCCGGACGCGGGTTGGGCGAGAGATGAAGTAAGTTCCGATCCCGACGTGCAGGAGTCCTGACATCAGGATGAAGATGTGCCGCGTCCGGTACAGCATCCGTGGACCATCCGGCATGTACATCAAATGATAGTGGACGCGGTCCATGTATTGGCCGGTCAGCAGAAATACGACCAGCACCGTCAGGCCGAAGATCAGGTGGAAGCGCTTCATATTCTTCTAATCCGTGTTACGTTATGAGTCGCCGAAAGGAAAACAAAAATATCACGGATCGCGAAGATGGACCCCGATACCGACATCGGCGGCGCGCAGCAGCGCTTCCCCGTCACCAACCAGTCAGCGATCGCAGCCGCGCGCAGCGACGACCACATCGTGCGGCAACGCGCATTCGAAACTATCCTTACCAGCTACTGGAAACCCGCGTACAAATACATTCGACTGAAGTGGCAGGCTAACAACGAAGACGCCAAAGATCTGACCCAAGGTTTCTTCGCGAACGCCTTCGAGAAGAACCACTTCGCCAACTACGACGCTCGCAAAGCCAGCTTCCAAACTTTCCTGCGCACATGTCTCGACGGCTTCATCGCCAATGAAAAGAAAGCAGGCAAGCGTTTGAAACGCGGCGGCGACGTCAACCACTTCCAACTCGACTTCCTCAGCGCTGA
>DASTOZ010000061.1:0-5944 GCA_035762365.1 Pyrinomonadaceae bacterium
GCGTCAAGGCTTGTCCGATGAACATCCCGCTAACGCGCGCGATCTACGAAGAAAACCGCGAAACGATGATTCACGGGCTACTTGGATGGCTTAAAGGGTAACCACAAAAGGCACAGAAAACACAAAAGGCACAAGATCTATAGGAAGTGACGTTGGCCCTGTTTCCTGTTCTGTGCCTTTTGTGTCTTTTGTGCCTTTTGTGCCTTTTGTGTCTAAATTCCGAGAACGTCCACGAGCTCCTGCACCGCCGACGCACTCTTCTGCAACGCGATCCTCTCTTCAGCGGTCAGGTTGATCTCGATGATCTGCTCCAACCCGCGCGCGCCGAGTTTGCAGGGCACGCCCACGTAGAGACCGTTGATCCCGTACTCACCTTCGAGATAAGCCGCACACGGCAGGATCTTTCTCTTGTCTTTGAGGATCGACTCCGCCATCTCCACTGCCGCTGCTGACGGTGCGTAATACGCCGAGCCGGTCTTCAACAAGCTGACGATCTCAGCGCCACCGCCCGCGGTCCTTTTGACGATCGCGTCGATCTGATCTTTCGGCAACAACTCGGTGATTGGTATGCCTGCGCAAGTCGAGAAGCGCGGCAGCGGCACCATCGTGTCGCCGTGTCCACCGAGGACGAATGCGGTCACGTTTTCGACCGAGACGTTGAGTGCTTCGGCAAGGAAGCAACGCATGCGCGCGGAGTCGAGCACTCCGGCCATTCCGATTACGCGATGTTTCGGGAAACCGGATCGTTTAAGTGCGACCTGGCACATGGCGTCGAGCGGGTTTGAGACGATGATCAGGATCGAGTTTGGGGAACGTCTGACGCATTCGTCCACCACTTGCGAAACGATGCCGGCGTTGGTCTTCAACAGATCGTCGCGGCTCATTCCGGGTTTGCGGGCAAGTCCGGCGGTGATGATTACGATGTCGGAGTTTTCCGTGTCGTCGTACGTGTTGGCGCCGACCATCCGCACGTCGAAACCTTCGATCGGCGCGGCCTGAGCAAGGTCTAAAGCCTTGCCTTGCGGCACTCCTTCGACGATGTCGACGAGCACTACGTCGCCGAGTTCCTTCGCGGCGAGCCAGTGTGCCGCCGTTGCGCCGACGTTACCCGCGCCGACCACAGTGATCTTCTTTCGCGCACCCATTTCGCTTTTGTTCCTTTGATTAATATGTTGGTTTTGCCGTGGATTAGAAGTCGCGAGTTTACAAAGCAGTTCTGAAGGGTGTCAAATCGAGCACATGGACGATATAGATCTCGACAATCCGTTCCCCGATCCCGTTGAGATCGAGATCACCGACGTGTTCGATCTGCACACGATTCCGCCGCGCGACGTGCAGCGCGTGGTCGAAGAGTACTTGCAACTCGCGCGTGAGAAAGGGTTCGTGTGCGTGCGCATTATTCACGGCAAAGGCATCGGCGTCCAACGCGAAATCGTGCGCTCGATCCTCGCGCGCACCCCGTTCGTTTCAGACTGGACCGACGCACCGCCGCACGCCGGCGGCCTCGGCGCCACCATCGTGATGTTCAAAAACTGATTCGTCCGGCCGAGTTACTGGCAGTCTCGACCAAACGTCAGGGGCCGGATGAGAAGTATTTGCGGACGTACTTGCCGTAGATAAACTTCCGGTCCAGTGGTCCCCAGATCCGCGAATCACTTGAGTTATCGCGGTTGTCGCCGATTACATAGTACTGTTCCGCTGTTAGTTTTCGTTCCTCAAGACTGCGATGACTTAGATTCAATCGCGGATCGATGTACGGCTCGTCGAGCGGCGTTCCGTTAACAAAGACTTTGCCTTCACGAATGTCAACGGCTTCATTCGGCAATCCGATGATGCGCTTGATGTAACTCCTTCTTGGATCTTCGGGGTAGTAGAAGATGACAATGTCGCCGCGCTCGAGTTTGTCGAAGTTTCGGTCGATGAAAATTCTGTCGCCATCGCGAAGCGTGGGCAACATCGCCGTTCCTTCGACCTTCACGGGCTGAGGCACCACCGTCGAACAAGCCATGGAAAGCAGGATTAAGCAAGTGAGAAAAACGGGGGAAAGTTTCATGCTGTTTGAAGTTTGCTCTCCTATCTGCTGGTGCGTTATCTCCCGACGCCGCCGGTGTTGTCAACTAGTCGCCGAGCCGGATAGCATTCAATTCCAATGAAGAATACCAGAGCTGCCCTACGCAACAGCGCACTGCTGCTGCTCGCCTTATCGCTGCCGGTCTACGCGCAAAAGCCCAATGGCATCGAGTCGCTGCCGAAACTGCTTTCACAGCGCGAACAACTCGCCGTGCGCGAGAGCTGGCTGAAGAAACGTCTCGATACGATGTTGCTGCCGATGATGCGTAGACAGAAAATCGAGATGTGGATCGTAACGAACGAGGAGTTTCACGCCGATCCCGTAACCGCCCACATCGCACCTGCTCTTCCGTACGTCGGTCGCCGCGACTTCTTCATTTTCGCGGATCGCGGAGGAGACAAGCTCGATCGCATCGCTCTTGTTCGTTATCCCGAAGAACACCTGAACTATTTCTTCCAGGTGTTGAACCCGCCCGGCCGAGAGATCGCCACAACACTACGTCGGCTGGTTGAAGAACGAAAGCCCAGGACGATCGCGCTCAACATCGGCGGCGGGCGCGGAGCAACTGACGGTCTGACGTTCGAGGCGCACAAGTTTTTGACGGAAGCACTCGGCACAGACTACGCCTCGCGCTTCGTCTCCGCCGCTCCGTTGATCGTCGAGTACATGGACACGCGTTTGCCGGAAGAGTTCGAACACTATCGCACCGCCGTCGCCGTTACAGACATCCTGACCCGGCGCGCCTTTTCAAACGAAGTGATTACTCCCGGCAAGACGACCGTCGGCGACGTTCGTTGGTGGTTTATGCAACAGATAAACAACCTGGGCCTGGATACATGGTTCCAACCTGATTTGCGCATTCAACGACAGAATAAGGAACCAGGCAAGACACAACAGTTTCTGAGTGTTACCGAGGAGTCAGTCGTCATCCAGCGCGGTGACGTCATTCACATCGATTGCGGCGTGAATTACATGGGCCTCAGCACGGATTGGCAAAAGATGGGCTACGTGTTGCGCCCCGGTGAACGCGATGTTCCCGAAGGATTGAAGAAGGCCATGGCGAATACAAATCGACTTCAGGATGCGTTGTTCACGCACATCAAACCGGGAGCTAAAGGCGCTGAGATCTACGACGCCACGATGGCCGACATGAAAAAGCTCGGGATCGAAGCAATGATCTATTCCCATTCGGTTGGGAACCAGGGACACGCACTTGGCGCAAGTATCGATTTCCGTCGAGCGTCGGCGAGCAATTCACTGGAGCCAGCGTTTCGCGAAGGGTCGTACACGGCGATCGAATTGAACACCAGCACTCCGGTTCCGGAATGGGGCAGTCAAAAAGTAGCAATCATGATGGAAGATGACGCGTACCTGACCAGTGAAGGAATGAAATGGTTTCGTCCGCGCCAGACCGCGTTCTACTTGATCCGTTAACGTGGCTGGCCGACTCCGCAATGCCAAAGGACGCAAAGCCGAAGACGGAAAGAAATGATCCGTCGACGGATCTTTGCGTCCTTCTACTAATCAAACCTAATTGGCGGCCGCTGTCGAAACTGAGTTGCTGCCGAAGTTCGGCACCCAGATTTTCGCTCCCCCAAAGGCTATTGAAAATGGACCTTTTCCAGTAACGTATGTTGCCAGAATGGTCCCGTTGGAGGGATCAACTTTCATGACAGTGCTGTCACCATTGTTGACCACCCACATGTTTGTTCCGTCAAACGCGATTCCCGCAGCTCCGTCGCCGACTTTGAATGTGCCGAGAGTGAACCCGTCACTGGCGCGAAGCTTGGTCACAGTCGCGTCGAAATAGTTGGTGACCCAAACATTTTCGCCTTCAGCCGCGACGCCGAACGGACCTCTGCCGACGGTGAACTTACCCAGGATCGCGCCCGTGGTACTCAAGCGATAGACCATGTTGCTGAAGTTGGTGGCCACCCAAATGCTGTTGGCATTGAAGGCGAGACCAATCGGCCTGTTGCCTACGGCGAAAGTACCAAGAGTCTTACCGGCGGTGCTTAGTTTTGTGACTGTGTTGCTGTGCCGGTTCGAAATCCAGATGTTCGTGCCGTCAAACGCCAGCCCGCCTGGACCATCGGCAACATTGTAAGTGGCGGCTATAGCTCCAGTTGATGGAGTTATCTTCGAGATGGTGTTGCTCAGCAAGTTCGCACACCAGATCGATCCAGCCGCATAGAGCAGCGCTACCGGTCGTTTACCGACGACGAATGTTCCGGCCAGCGTGCTGTCGCTGACTCTGATGCGGGTTATCGAGTTGTTGAATTGTGTCGCTACCCAGACATACGTGCCATCGAAAGCAACGGACTCTGGACCAGCGGTGCTCGTTGGCGATGGCGTACCGCCAACGTCGCCAACCTCAGTGAGACTCGCCGCCTGGACCCCGCCTCCGCCGCTCGTTCCGCTGAGCGAAATCTCGTTCATCGGGGTTTGCGCCTTCGTTACACCTGGTATCGTCGCCGCGATTGCGAGCAACAATCCCACGCTGAAAACTCTCCATTTAAGAAGAATCATTTGGCACCTCCATTCCTTACGTTTGCTTTAGCTGAGTCTTTCGAGTCTTTCCGCTCTTTGGGCCAATCGACCCAACTCAGCATCTCTGCAATCCATTCCGGCGATGACATTCCCGGGCAGCCGCCCCATCTCTCGAGTGGTTCGTTGCCATACTTCAAGACCGCGATGTGGTTCGACTTGTCTTTGTCCACCTCGGGATCGGGATCGACATAGCCGAGTTTGTGGCGGAGTGTCTCCATGTCGTCCACGGATCCAGTCAGAAACAACCAGCCCGGTTTCACTTTGTGCATCTGGGCGTAGTGTTTCATTGCTGCGACCGTGTCGTCTTTCGGCTTGAGCGAAAACGAGTACATGAAGATGTCCTTGCCGACTCGCTTGCCCAGCACTTGTTGTAATCTCACCAGGTTTCTGGTTACGGGAGTGCAAATGCCCTCACATTGCGCGTAGAACATGTTGAAGATGACGATCTTGTCTTTGACGAGATCGTCGTAGAACTTCAACTTGCGCCCGTCCTGATCGGTCAGAATGAGGTTCGGAAAGTACCTTTGCCTGGTCCTTTCGCGCGAAGACACTTGTTTGAACTTCGAATTTGCGTCCAGCGCTTGCGCGTGGGTCAACAACGGCGCTGCAAACGGCGCCGCCCCGAGCGCTGCTACCAAACTTCTGCGTTTTAAGTCAGTCATAAGAATTCCTTTCTTCAGACAGGCCGTTCATGGTTGTGTCTTGTTGTCCCCAACATCGTCGATTGCGCCGAGCACCATCATCGCGTGGTCTTCGTGGACCACGTTGTGACAGTGAATTGGGAACCTGCCGACGAAGTCGCGGAAACGGAAGTAGACCACCGCTTCCATGTTGTGCTCCAACCTGAGAATGTCTTTCCGACCTCTGGTGATCAGTCCGGTGCTCGAAGGCGCATTGCCGTTGATCGAGAGGGTTTGGAACTCTTCAAAGTGCATGTGGATGGGATGTTGCCAACCGCCGGAGTTGTTCTGGAAGATCCACTTCTCCTCCGTGTTGCGTTTGATTCTGAACCGCGGCGGCGCGTCGCAACCACCGACGAGCTGCCCGTTGACCTGCCATTGACCGTTGCCACGCTCGAACCGGAAGGTGCGAGTGATACGCGGCGCGTCGTTGGTGTTCGGGAAGCCGTAGAAGTATGTGCCCGCCGGAATAGTTGCCGGATTGACGCTGTTGTCGGCGACCACCGGTCCATCGACGACGATCTGGAGGATCTTGTTGCCCTGACCTGCGCCAAGGACGTTTCCTGTTGGACCGCGACCGTCTTGTTGCTCGAGACGATTCTCGATGTAGAACGTTTTGCCGGCATCGTTCGTGAAATCGACG
>DASTOZ010000062.1:0-7223 GCA_035762365.1 Pyrinomonadaceae bacterium
CTGCAGCGTGTCGGCGGACGCAGTCTTCCAACCATCACTGCGCGTGACGGGCACGTTGTAGCGAGGCTCTGTTGACTGTGAGAATGCGTTTGCAGGGCTTAGGAGAACGAACAGAAACAAACAGGTGACTGTGATCTTCATCTACTGTCCCTCCGCGGCAAGGATCGCGGGTGATTCTAATGGAAAGCGGAGGTAAATGTGAGTAGTAGCGCGTCATGGGACAGTCCACAAACTGCCATCCGTAGCCGCAATTATCACTGAGCTCTGAGCGCATGGTGCTCTGCGGAGGAACTAACGCGCAGTTCAGCCCCGACGCAAGGTTCGTGGTCGTCCAGCGCAACAAATGTGGGGCGTGGATTTGGGACACGGCCTCCAGAACGTTAAGGGCCACGGTTGCTGTAGAGAAGGACGACATCGGCAGTTTGCTGAAGGGATTCACTCCCGATGGGAAGTTGTTTGCGGTGGCCCAACAACGGCTGAAGGGCTGGAGCGTTCGAACCTCTATCGAGTTGCGCGACTGCGAAACGGGCGAGTTGAGATCCGCGTTGACAGATAGTAAGTGGGACGATTGGCCACAGTATGTTCTATGGAGCAATGATGGCCGGACGTTTGTCGCTACAAGTGGACACAAGTACAAAGGCCGGATTTGGGACGTGAGTACGGGCATTTTGAAAGCCACAATTCCAATGGTGCTCACTTACAGCCGGTTTCCGTTGGACTTCGGCTTCAAAGATCGCGACGAACTATCGATTCATCCAACGCTGCCGCTGATCAGCGCTTCCAGTAACAAGTTTGTTCGATTGTGGAATGCCGAGACTGGTGAATTGATGCAGACGTTGGAAAACACGGGTGGAAAGAGTGCGTGGAGCGCGGATGGGAAGTTGTTGCTTATATCCTCCGAGGATCGCACGTCGGTGTCTGTTTGGGACGTCGTTGGACCAGCGCCGGCTACTCGCGCGCGTTCGGTCAACGCGTCGGCTCTCCACTGAAATGGGGTTTAGCCTACGGGCAGTCTTCTGTTATAAATAGTGGCGCATCGGCCTAACTGTAAATGGCAGTATTCCTGCGATTGCAGCCCAGAAACCCATCCAAGGAAGTGCTCATATGGCGCCGAAACCTCCCGTTGTCTTTGGTTGTAGAAAAGTATTTCACCGCATCGTTTCATATCGCAGGACATTGCTTCTCCTGTGTGTCGCAGGTGCGTTGAGCTCGCTCGTCCTGGTTTCATCCGCCCGCTTCGAAGAGCGGACCGACAACAACTCGCCGGCTTTCAAGGTCGGCGATAAACGCCGCCCGCCACGAACTCCCGTTTTGCAATCTCAAGTAAACCAACAAGAGACATCGCAGGCGAGTGCGACGCGGATTGATATACCCGAAGTAACGCCGAAGCGATTTCATGGTGACGTACGGCAACTTCCATTCGTCAAACCGAAGGTCAAGAAGCCATTACCCGAACCGAAGGAACCCGGTCCGGAACTGCCTTCGACATCAGCGCCGGATTCAGCCTTTCAACCATTCGCTCCTGCCGCTCCTGCGCCCGCACCCAGCACAACCTTCCCAGGTCTCGATTTTGCAAGCTGGGGTTCCGGCTGGCCGCCGGACACGAACGGCGATGTCGGTCCGAATCATTACATTCAGACTGTCAACTCTTCGATTGGCATTTTTGACAAAGCCACAGGCGTGCGTCTGGCTGCTTTCACGTTCGATACCTTTTTCTCACAGCAACCAACGGGAACACCCTGCGATAACAACAATCAAGGCGATCCGATCGTGCTCTACGACGCACTCAGTGATCGCTGGATTATTAGCGATTTCGCCTGGTCCAACTTTACGTCCGGCGCGATGTATCAATGCATGGCCGTTTCGCAAACCAGCGATCCCGTTTCGGGCGGTTGGTACTTCTATGCCTGGCAAACTGCTTCCGGAGGAAAGATACCGGATTACCCCAAACTCGGTGTCTGGCCCGATGGCATTTATATGACGGCAAATGTCTTCGCCACGACCGGTAGCGGGGCTTTCCAGAATGTACAAGTCTGGGCCTTCAACAGGACCGAGATGGAGAGTGGAGTGACAGCCCATGCCGTCAGCTTTACGTTACCGAAGAGCATTCAAGGCGTTTCGATCTTCAGTCTTCTTCCGAGCAATGCACGAAACAATGGAAACCCGCCGATTGCGGGCACGCCAAATTATTTGACTTCGATCTGGGGGACTGCGCGGGCGCGCGTGTGGAAGTTCTCCGTGGATTATGCGGTGCCGTCTAACTCGACGCTGACTGGTCCATCCAACGTTACCATCGCGACGTTTAGTGCTGGTCCAAGCAACGTTCCGGAAAAAGATGGCAATAGTCTCGATTCACTCACGTATCGCGTGATGATGCAGAACCAGTATCAGCATGTTAACGGTGTCGAGTCACTTTGGATCACGCAGACCGTTGGGAACGGAGGCGTGCCCAACATCGCGCAGATTCGTTGGTACCAACTGAACGTCACTGGCGGCACTGTTGTCACTTCTGGCCCGCTGCAACAAGGAACGTGGGCGCCTGATTCGAAGCATCGATTCATGCCGAGTCTGGCGGTCGACAAGAACGGTGATATGGCCGTCGGGTACACCGTATCCGATGGCACGATGTATCCGTCGATACGTTATGCAGGACGCCTGGCCACCGATCCGGTGAATACGCTTGGGCAAGGTGAAACGTCGCTGATTGAAGGCACGGGTTTCCAGTGTTGTAGATTCTCAGATGGGACTCTCAACAACCGCTGGGGCGACTACAGTGCCATGAGCATCGATCCTGATGGTTGTACTTTCTGGTACACGAACCAATATTACGATTCATTCCCCACCACTCTCGCACAGGACAACTGGAAAACGCGCATCGGCGCATTCAGATTCTCACAGTGCACTCCGAATACAGTGGGTACTTTACAAGGCACGATCACGGATGCTGGTACGGGCAATGGGCTCAGCGGCGCCAACGTAACAGCAGGATTTCATGTCTTAAAGACTGACTCGAGTGGCTTCTATAGGTTCGGAAATTTGCCGACAGGTACATATCAAGTCAATGTGTCAGCAGCAGGGTATGCGGGCGGAGTTGCGAACAACGTAAATGTGTCCTCCGGTGGTTCAACGACTCAGAATTTTGCGCTGATTGGGTCGACGCCGACGCCGACGCCAACACCAACGCCAACGCCGACACCGACGCCGACACCGACGCCGACACCGACGCCAACACCAACGCCAACACCAACACCAACACCAACACCAACGCCAACACCAACACCGACGCCAACACCAACACCGACGCCAACACCAACACCGACGCCGACGCCGACACCGACACCGACGCCGACACCGTCGCCAACGCCGACACCGACACCGACGCCGACACCGTCGCCAACGCCGATCGTAGGCGATACGGTGTGGGTAGAGGATTCGACACCCGCAGGCGCGACACTAGGGTCGACGGGTAGTAGTTGGAACTGGATTGCGGCGAATCCAACGCCGTTCTCCGGGAGTCTCGCCGATCAAACGAGTATCGCGAGCGGCTTGCACCAGCATTACTTTTATGGTGCGACACAAACGCTAACGGTAAACACGGGCGATACGCTGATTGCGTACGTGTTTCTTGATCCGGCGAACGTTCCGAGCGAGATCATGCTGCAGTGGAATGATGGCTCATGGGACCATCGCGCATACTGGGGCGCGAACACTATCGACTGGGGCACTGATGGGACAAACAGTCGTCGCTTCATGGGAGCACTGCCGCCAGCAGGGCAGTGGGTACGCTTGCAGGTCCCGGCTAGCTTAGTTGGCTTGGAGGGCCACGTGGTAAATGGGATGGCCTTCACTCTTTACAACGGTCGCGCCACCTGGGACCATTCAGGAAAGGCCAGTCAAACGAATGCGCCTTCGACCTTCGTATGGTTCGATGCAGTGACTGTACTGCTGCAAAATTTATTTTAGTGGCTCCTGAAGGCGATACGCTCGTGTTCCGATCTATCGATTAAACGGAAACTCGTTTATCCAGTGGAAACCGCGATCGGTGAGCAGAAACTTGCGTTCTCCCGTTCGGTGCAGTCGCGCACTCATTTCTAATCCTTCGAGTGGGCCCGTGAGCGTAATGACGTCGGGACTTACTTCTTCATAAGTTAGAACGGTCTTCCAGCTCGGGTCCTCCCTCTTGCTCAAAGTGAGTGTTCGCTTCTCCTGATCCAACTGTGACATGAAACGTTGATGCGGATCGGCCGCTGTTTGCACGGCTATCCGGCGAGGTGAATCAAAAATCACGCGCCGCCAAGCCTGAGCGGACGCTGTTGGTGTCGCTTGTCCCACGGTAAATTCCTCAACCTCCCACACGCCATACAGCGGCGAACGCTGGCTGAAGAAGCTCCGGCGCTGATCGTAGGACTGATACAAACTCAGACTAACAATCGCAATCAGGAAGAGACTGCCCAACACTACCGCGCCGCGATGCAACAGTGGCCGGCGAAACAAAGGTTGCACCCTGACGCACTCAGCAGGCCGGTTCAAAAAGAAGAAGTTCGCAAGACGACGCGCGTCCGGTAATGCAAGAAAAACAGCCATGGCCAACAGATGCGTGGAATAAAGCTTCACGGGAACGTCGTAACTGAAGTTGAGCGCGACAACGTTGCTCATAACCCCGATCGACATGAGCGCACCAAGTGTTGTCGTCTTACGTGGAAACAACAGAATGCCCGCAATCATCTCGGCAAACCCGACGAACATCGTATAAGGTTCCGAAGCACCCATGAACGTCCACAGCAAACCCATCGGTGACGAATCGCCAAAAGGTTGCATCAGTCGATCCAGCGTCGGCGGTCCAAACTGACTCATGATCACTTTGTATGCGCCGTAACCGATCATCGCTGTGCCCAAAGAGAAACGGACGTAAATATTCAACCAGCGATTGAGCGTCGGATAACTAGGTCGCTGGCGATCGAGGATGGTCCAAATGAGGGTGATGACCAACGCGATGAGCAGCAGACATGCGACCAAAAGATAATCAAAGGTTCGATCGCCACTGCCGTTGAATACGGTCGCGACTTCCTTGTTGAAAGCGGCGCGTCCGACGCGCGGCACGATCCAATTCCAAAGCCAGTTGTACGGCTCGGCTATCTTGTCAACGTAGGGGAATACGTTCAATGGAAACGGCAGGTTGAAAAGGATGAGGTAGACGAAGGCGAATCGAAACGCTGTGCGAGTGAACGGATGCCAACGCTGCTGCGGCTGTTCATTGAGAAGTGTTTCGGACATTAGTTGTGCCTCGAAAGGGGGATCGGCGATCGTCAAGGTAAGTATTTTCCTCGTGCATGCTGCGATGTCTCATCCTTTGCAGAAGCACCCTTTGTAGCAGTTCACCATTTTCATCTGTTCGTCCATTCGCTTCTTCCCATCGGTGGTCTTGCACTCGGTCTTCTTTGCCCGTTTGGGTAGGCACTCTTTTTCGGCTGTATAGGCGGCGCACTCGGTGCTGAACGTCAGTGCGTTCATGGCTGCCTCATGTTTATCGAAACAAATGTCCTGCTTCTTGACGTCTTTGCCTGCCTGGTCCAGGCATTTCTTACTGGCAGCGCATATCGGCGCAATCTTTTTCGCGTGGACACCTTCGTGCACTTCCACGCACGGCGCAGTACAGGCGTTCTTGTCGAAAACCTCTTTCGTTACCTTGCCGGTCAGCAGGCCGGACTTGGTGTCGAACTCGCACTCGGTGTTACCGTATGGGCCACCAGACGTTCCGCACTTGTTGTCGCACGACTCGCGGTTCGGTGGCTTCTGCGGTTCGGGTTTCTTGGTTTCGGTTTTGGGTTTGTCGTCGAAGAAAGTGTGCGCTGGTTTAGGAGACCTGGTTCGTAGCAACCGCAGGACAGTTTGATTTCCGATCGCTTGCTGAAAGTGCAGGAGAGGATGCGGCTGAGTTGCCGCGGCCCGCATATTCTGCCTGGTCGGAGGCGATGTGTGGGGACATGGATGACGTTTTACGGCAGATGTCTTCATGCTGGCGAGCGAGGATGCGTAGGCTCGGAACAGCGTTAGCTTCAGGACGGGCAGAAGTTATTACCGCTGCACACGAAAGTCAATATTTGTGGCGGGGGCGGTGATGTAAAACGACTGTGTGTAAAAAGCAAGAGGTGTAAGTTGGTTAGTAACAAACTAAACCAATCCTCGAAAGAGGTTACACCCATGCTGAGGTTAGCACCGGCGACAGCGAGCAGTTTTCTCCATTCCTTTGTCTTGAGCTTCTTAGACTTCATCCAGAATCTTTTCCCTCCTTGCCATGTATTCTTGCTCATCAATCAGTCCTTTGCTCTTCAGTTCGGCGAGTTTTTGTAATCGCGATTCGATTGTTAGGGATTGAGTCAGTTTGTTATCGACTATTGTCGCCGCTCCAGCGCACGCCGCATTGATGTCGTTAGAGAGTGCAACCTCATCATAAATGGTAACTCCACTCTTATCGCGCGTTAGATTTGAGTATGTGCGTCCGAGTTGCAGTGTGCTTTCACGCAAGTCTGCGCTTGTTGGATTTGCTTTGAGTCGTTTAAGGGCATCGAAGTAAGCCTCTCTGGCCGCATTCAACTGTCTAATTTGTTCGTCTCTGGCCGCGTTCAACTGTTTAGTTGTTTCGTTGCTGGCCTTCACCACGACAATAACAATCACGACGATGAAGAGAATGACGCCGCCACAACAGACCATGCCTGTTGAATCTTCACCGCTCTGCCAATAGAAAAGGAGTGCTGTATGCATAAATTCCTCCACGTTTATGCGAGACCAAAACTCGTCTACAACGTGCCAGTGACTGCCTTGTCTTGGTTAATTCCTTACTTAAGCCTGTCGTTTCATATGAGCTGAGTGGGATCGTTGGTCAGAAGAAAACTCAGCGATGCGGCATTATAACTTATCCACTTCTCGCTCATGATTCGCGCAGCCATGTCGCGCTTTCAGAGGCAGCGGAATTACATAGCGCGTACAGCCGTAACGTTTAATGGATAATGAGTTAGTCGATGCGTGCTCAACGTAGGCGAAGCAAAGCAGCAAATCTAAGCAGTAGGGAATGTGCTGAAGTCACAGAATGCGAATTCAGGCGAAGGATGTGGTCTTATGTGGGTTTTATGGGCGCGCCTGTCCTGCTTCTCGAAACTTGCCTCACAGCACAAAAGCAAATAGACTGCCGCCCGTTCCTCGATCCCCGCAGGAAAGGTAAGCCT
>DASTOZ010000063.1:0-3966 GCA_035762365.1 Pyrinomonadaceae bacterium
CGTTCGACAAGCCATTTCACCTGCTGCTCAACCTGGCGGTCGGCGGTAACTGGGGCGGTGCGCAGGGCGTTGACGAGTCAATCTGGCCCCAGCGCATGGAAGTTGATTACGTCCGCGTCTACCAGCAAGCCAAATGATGATGTGAGGCTCACCAACGGTCCTTTCCGGGTTCCATACGAAACTCGCATGGGGTTTATCCGCCTCCCGGCTGTCCGGCGTGCATGCGAACATCGACTTCATAGATGTCTCAAATTAAGGTTTTTCTCTGCGGCCTCTGCGTATACTCGGCGTCTCTGCGTTGAACGAGCCATTTAACGCAGAGACGCAGAGAGGTACGCAAAGTTCGCATCAGAGATAACTCCCAATTTAAGACACCGCCCCGAATTCTTTTTAATTGACTAGCGGAATAGCAGCCGTTCATAATCACTCCTGAGTCTTGCGGCCCCCTTGCGAGACTGCTAATTGCCGGTAACAGCCTTGGGTTAACACATCCTACCTGAACGACCTTGAGGTTTCGGTCACCACTATCACCACGACACGGAGGAGCGAGCTGTGGTCAACGAACAACTGGAAGATAGTTTGCGGCGTGAGATTGAAAGCTATGTCGACAGTCGCCTCAGCGCGGTTCGACAAGAGATCGCGACGCTGCAAAGCCTGCTGAATGAGTCACTTTCGACCTTTCTTGACCGCCAGGCCGACGTGCAAATGGAAGGTAGCCTGGTCGCTTCCATCACCGAGCACCTGCACGCCGCTCACGAACGAGGCGTCGAACTCGCGTCGTCGCAAACGGCACGCGCCAAAGCTTCGAGCGACATGGCCATCGTCAAGTCGGCCATCACCGAGATAACCGAGCAGAAATCACAGGCCGAAGTATTGAAAGCGCTCGTCAACCGTGCGTCGTCATTTGCGCCGCGCGTCGCGTTCTTCGTCGTCAAAGGCGATACCGCTTCGGGCTGGCGCGGCCGCGGTTTCGAAGGGACCATCGGCGACGAGGCCGTTCAACAGATTTCACTGTCACTCAGTTCCGACACAGTCATCAGCAGCGCCGCTAAATCGTTGACCACATGGAGCGGCGGGCCGGGTTCCCACTCTGAAGACCATTCGCTAATCAACCGCCTCGGCGAAGAACCGCCGCAACGGATCGTCGCCGTTCCCCTGACCGTTCGCGGCAAGGCCGTCGCCGTGTTGTATGCCGACTCGGCGGGTCTCGATTCCGAATCCATCAATCTCGAAGCGCTCGAGACGCTGGTGGCCATGTCGTCGATGGCCGTCGAGCTGCTTTCCGTGTCGCGCGGAGCGGCAGCGGCTCCCAAACGAGTGGCGGAAGAGGTCGCAGCGCCTGCTCCCGAGCCCGAACCGAGCTACACGCCAGCGGCGGAATATCAGCCGGAACCGCCAGCGCCAGTTAAAGAAGAAACTTCATTCCCCGGGGCGGAAACGATTGAGAGTTATCAAGCGGAGCCAGTCGCGCCCGAGTCGTTGGTCGAAGCCGCGCCAGGCGAAGAAGAACCCGCCGGCCTTTACGACACCAGCGCAGCAGAACCGGAAGCGGCATGGACAAGTTCCCCGCCCGTCGAAGCAGCGCCCGAACCAGCTCCACGACGCCGTTACGGACAGGATTCGGAACTGCCGGTTGAAGTTTCGGGCGACGAAGAGCGTCGGCTGCACAACGATGCGCGCCGGTTTGCTCGGCTGCTGATTTCGGAAATCAAGCTGTACAACGAACAGAAGGTTGCGGAAGGACGGTCCGAACACGATCTCTACGATCGTCTGCGCGAGTACATCGATCGCTCGCGCGAGATGTACGACAAGCGTGTGAAAGCGGAAGTTGCCGCGCGTTACGATTACTTCCACGGCGAGTTGGTGAACACGCTCGCGGAAGGTGACGCATCAAAGCTCGGCGCGAACTATCCCGGGGCAACTGTAAACGCTTAAAATACGTCCGTTCTTTGTGCTTTGTACTTTGTTCTTGGTACTTTGGACTTGGGCCTTTTCAGTATCCAGGAGTTAGAAAAGACCAAAGACCAAGTACAAAGAACAAAGCGCTAAGAACTATGATCAAGCATCGTTTTGTCTTTATTTTAGTCGGCGTAGTCGTTATCGGCCTGGCTTCGCTGCCGTACCTCATGAGCGCGAGCTGCGTCACGCGGCCGCAAACTCCCGGAGAACAAAAAGCTCTCGACACGATGCGCGCGATGACGCGCAACGACGTGCTGCCGTCTGAAGACGTCGTCGCCGGTATCGAAAACCAGTTTCCGCGCACTAAAGCTGCCGCACTCGCACGCATCCTCCGCGCCCGAATCAAACTCAACGCTCGCGATTTCAGCGGCGCAGCTTCGTTGCTCGACACGCGAGTCATCGCCGATCACAGCTCCGTGGCCGACTATGCGCTGTTCATGCGCGCCGACGCTCTCGAGCAAGCTGCAAAAAACGCCGAGGCACGAGCGGTGTTTCAACAGTTGATCCAGGAGCATCCGAGCTCGTTGCGCGCGCGTGAAGCGACGCTCCGCGCAGCAAACCTGTTGGTGAAAAGCGGCGAGAACGCGGCCGTTCCGCTCTTGTTGAAAAACCTGGCTGCTAACGACGACGCCGCAGCCCTGCTCGCAACTGCGAAGGCCTACGAACAAACGTCAGATCCGACTCGCGCTCTCGCCTCGTATCGTCGACTCTACTTTTTCGCGCCTGCTTCAGAAGAAGCCGCTGAGGCGGCGACCGCGATTACTCGACTGGAATCGACGTTGTCGCCCGCCAGCGTTGAAGAAGCAATTACTCGCGCCGATCGTTTGTACACGGCGAAGAAGTTCAACGACGCCTTGAATGCCTATAGCGAAGCGTTTGGACGATTTCCAGCGACCGCGACGAGCCAGAATCAGCTACGCCGCGGCATCGCTGCTTACAACGTTCGCAAGACGGTGGACGCTGTTTCGGCGTTGAACAGCATTCCAGCGTCCGCAGGTGAGACTCGCGCCGAAGCGCTTTCATATCTCGCGCAGACTTACGCGCGGGCCAGACAATGGGAACAGGCGCGCGCCTCCGCTGAAGAATTGCGCCGCGCGTTTCCGACGAGCAGCGTCACGCCGCGCACGTTCGTTACCGTCGGTCAGATTGCGAAAGACGCGAAGAACACAGCAGATGCTTCGTATTTCATGCGCGCGGCAGTCAACGGCTTCGGAAGCTCGATTGAAGTGGCCCAGGCGCAGTTTGATCTCGCGTGGGAAGCACACGACGCGAAGAACTTTTCCGAGTCGTCGCGCATGCTGACCGAGCATCTCGCTTACTACGCGGACAAGAACACCGACAATCGCGGCCGGGCAGGTTACTGGGCCGCGCGCGATTCCGAACGCGCCGGCAAGATGGCGGAGGCGCGCGCGTTGTACGAGGCAATGCTCGCACGTTACGACGCCAACTGGTACGGCTACCTCGCGAAGCAGCGTCTCGACGTCCTGACTAAGACAACTCAGCCTAAAACTTTCGCGCCGGAGTCGATCGTCGCGCGCGCCGTCGCGAATCTCAAAACCGTCACCGTCGCGGAAGAGTCGGCTACTCCCGAAGCAGACGCACGCATCGTCAAAGCCGATCAGTTGTCGAATATCGGACTCGACGAGTGGGCCATCAAAGAATTGTCCACCGCCAGCGAGACCGCGCCCGACAGTCCCAGGATCAATCTAGCGATCGCTCGCATCTATCGTTCTGACGACGACAACGTGCGCGCACTGAACACTCTGCGCCGCAGCTTCCCCGACTATTCGCAGATGAAGCCGGAAGAGATGACGCGCGAACAGTGGGACGTGTTCTATCCGCTCAAGCACTGGGACATCATCGTTCAGGAATCCAAGAACCGCGGCCTCGATCCATACCAGGTCGCCGGGCTGATTCGGCAGGAGACGATCTTCACGACGCGCGCGAAATCTTCAGCCACCGCTTATGGACTGATGCAGGTGCTGGTCCCGACCGGGCGACTCACCG
>DASTOZ010000064.1:0-7877 GCA_035762365.1 Pyrinomonadaceae bacterium
CGAGCGCGCCCCACGATCCGGAATTGGAAGTGCTCGTGAAGCAAAAAGTCGGCGCGAGCAGAGTCCTGTACGATCTGCATGAGGGCGACGAGATCAAGTTGCTGGGGATCTGTGGGCGCGGATTCGAACTGGACCAGCAGAAACATCGCGATCTGGTCTTCGTTGCGATGGGCACCGGCGTCGCTCCATTGCGCTCGGCGTTGCGTCACGTGCTGAAACACAGGAAAGACTTCGGACAACTGGTCGTGCTTTACGGCGCGCGCACGCCGGACGATTTTGCTTATCGCGACGAAGTGCAGAGCTGGGCCGACGCGGGCGTCGAGCTGCGCCAGGTGATCTCGCGTCCTGACGGTCATGATTGGTCTGGTCCAACGGGTTACGTTCAATCGCTGCTGGATCACGTCTTGCCGGACCTGTCCTCGCCTGTCGCGTTGATATGCGGTTCGCGCGAGATGATCGATCAAACACGCGACCGCCTCGGAAAGATGGGTTTCAAGCCGGAAGAGATCCTCACGAACTATTAGAACACTGTGCGGGCGATGAGCCAGTAGAGTCCTGCGAAGGTGATTAGGAGCGAGAGTGCGGGCGCGTGCTTCAAGGTGAATGACGGGCGTTGCTCCAGTCGCCACACGAAAGGGAGAACGAGAGCGGCGATTGCGATCTGTGCGAACTCGACGCCGAGGTTGAATGATAGAAGCGGGATCGCAGCCTGTTTCAAGCCATGTTCGATTGCGCCGATGCCCAACTCGCGCAAAGCCGATGCGAACCCGAGGCCGTGGACCAGGCCGAACATGAACGTCACCAACCACCGCGCTGCAAGTCGTCGACGAAAGAGATTCTCCAGGCCGACAAACACGATCGAAGCGGCGATGACGGGCTCGACTAAAGCCGCGGAAATATTAATCACACCCAGCGTGGCCATTGCCAGCGTGAGCGAATGCGCCACGGTAAACGACGTGATGATCTTCGCATTATCCCGCAGTGAACCACCGGCGAGCAACAACGCGAGCAGAAACGCCAGGTGATCGTAGCCGGTCAAAATGTGCTCGACGCCAAGCAGCAGAAAACGCAGGAATGATTTGTTGCCGCTGCCGGTCGTGCGCAAGTCAAGCGTGAGGTCTGCTGATTCCGCGCTGAACATGCGTTCCGCCAGCAGCTTGTTATCCTTGTCATAGACCGAGCAGAACTGCTTGTGTCCACGAGGCAGACTCGCAAGGACCGGCGCGCTGATTCGCAACCCCGCAGCGTCCCCGCTCGAGAACTCGAGCACGAAATGAACGCTGTTCCCGTCCGACAATCTACGGCTCACGGAACGCAGCTCCAGTCGTCGCTCATCGCCTGCGATCGTGAGCAGTTGCGAGTCGACTCGCTGAACACTCTCCAAATCGCGCGCTGCAAAACTCACCTCGGCGATGATGCGATCGTCGAGGATCCGAACTTCAGCCGCACTCAAACCCGGATCGTGGGCCAGAGTCGGCACACTAAGAACAGTGAGGATGCCCGCAAGCATCCCCACTCTTGCCAGTTTCGAAAAACTGATCATCGACTTAAGGGTGTCCATGATTGCGGCCATTCTGCGGTGTCGACTCGTATGGAAAGACTTTGTTGAAACCCATGTCGTTGCGATCGACTCCATCACCGGCCGGACCGCGAATGATCAGGTTGTTCGGATCGCGCAGGTCGCTGATCAGCGCGGTCACAGCGATGTCGACGACGTCATCGCCAAAACGCCGGCCGTTGGGCCAACCGCCCGGAATAAACCCGCCGTTATTGAACGGATCTTGAATATTGCTCTTCAGCACATCGCCGCCGAAGATGCTCAAACGCGAGAACCCGGCATCGTCGGGATTGGTGGGATTGCCTGCGCCACTTCCCGCAAACCGCGCTTTGTTCGTCGATAAGTCGACCTTGATCACGTCGGGAATAAAGATCCCGGCGATGTCGGTGCGATTAGTTTCCGGGGCGACTGGCGCATTGAAAACGAGGAGATTTATCAGGCGCGCCAGCTCCGGCGTTTCCGCATACTTTCTGAACAGTTGGCTATCGCTGCTGGGACTTGTGCGGCTGTACAGGTCCTTGTCCGCGATCGCCACGAGTCCTTCGTTGAAAAGCGGGTTGCCCTGACGCGCAACCTGGACGAATGGTCCATTGTTCTTCGGCCCTTGTTTATCGTCGAGCACTCGAACCGTACGCCGACTGGTCGTCGCGTAAACACCCGCGATTTGCTGGTCGCCTCCGAGCTCCGCAACCGGCACTTCGAGCGCCATCAGGTGCAGATTGAAACCGCCCTGCGAGTCCTTGCCGGGATTGCGCAACTTCAGCAGATCGAAGATCGACTGTATGTCAGCGTAGAAGCCATCGTCGCGCTGACCGGCAAACGCAACATAACCGTTTGAGAGTTGGGCGATTGCTTCAGTGGTGTAACGGTCGAGCTCGGCCTCGGTCGCCACGCCGTCGCGCGCCAGGTTTTCGCCATTGTTGCCCTGATTGTAGAAAGGTGTGGCGTTCCCCTGGTTGTTGGGCGGAACGACGCCGGCGCCGAGCACTGTTTCGCGGTTCGTCCGATGGTCCACTTTCGTAACGGTGTAGGTCTGCGTCAGGTTTTGGTTCGCGTCGCCGACGTGTTGCACGACGCCGAGATACGACTGAAGGATCGTGTTTTGGGTTTTGAAATTGGTGGCGAAGCGAAATTGATAACTCAACGTCGCGCGTCCCGCCGCGACGTCCGGGCCGAGCGCGACGTGAATCTCGTAGAGAACGTTGTCGTCAAAGTTGTACTTGTTTGGTCCAATCCCCGGTTCCTGGTGCGGGTACACACCGAGCGCCAGCACCAAAGACTTCTGATTGCCATCCTGGTCCACGAATGCATAAACGTCCGTGGTGTTGGCCGAGGGATCGAGCGTGATCAGCGGCGCGTCCATGTGACTCGACGCGAGCGCGGTTGCCGGCAGCACCGCCGCCGGCAACGAAGCCAGCAGCACGGCTGCGACCACACGTTTCAGTCTTTCGAATGTAAGCATTTCAGTTTCTACTCCTTGATAGAGGTTGGTTTGTTCAGTGTCGTTTAGTGAGGTTGTGGAGTTGCGCCCGCTCGCACGGCAACAGCATTTGCTGCGTCGCCGCAGCTTTCGCGAGCCATCGTTTTGCTTGTCTGTTGTCGTGGTTGAGTGCGGCGATAACTCCGGCGTGAAGATAAAGGCGTGGATCCGTCGTACCCTGCGAGAGCGCTTTGTTCGCGTACTCCTGCGCCTCACTGGATCGTCCGGCGGCGGCGAGGGACCACGCCAGTGCGTCAAGCGTAAAAACATCTCCCCGGTTGGTTAATTCTTTTTGCGCTAACTGGACCGCACGTTTGACGTCGATCCCACGCGTAGCGAGAAAGAGCGAGACCGTTCTCGGATCTTCGGTTGAACGTTCGGCGATCTGCGATTCGATTTCGGCTGCTTGTTGGCGATCACCTGTGAGGGCGAGTGCGTCAGCAAGGATCCATTGATATTCGGGCAGCGGATTCAGGTTTGCTGCTAGCTTCAGTTCGACAACGGCATCCGATGCGCGATTCACTGCCAACAGGATGCGGCCGCGAGCGAGCATCGCCGGTGCGTAATCGCTCTGCAAAGTGAGCGCCGCATCGCAGGATTGCAGAGCTTGCTTTGTCGCATTGCGTTGAAGCTGATAGAGCGCGAGACGTGTGTAGGCCCAGGCTGCCGCTTCGGGATCGTTGGGACTGCTGGCGTTTGTGGCGAGCCGCATCAACTCGATTGCACCGTCGAGATCGCCCGTTAACGAGCGCACATGCGCAGCTCGTGCGTACGACTGCAAATCGGGTCGCAGGTCGACCATCTTCTGGTAGGCTGCGGCGCCTTCTTGAATCCTGCCCTGGTCGATGAGAATGTCGCCGAGAACGCCGTAGTCAAATGGCCGCTCGCGCCGTTTGACGAGTTCGCGTGCTGTGGCTTCGGCCGCGCTGAAGTGATGAAGGCTTTGTAACACGTGGGCCCGCAACAGCAACGTGTCGGATCCGCTCAACCCGCGTGCTTCGAGGCAAGCGGCGCATTGCTCGGCCAGCTTGTAGAACCCGGCGTCAAATGAGAGACGCGCCTTCTTGACGAAGAGCCAGCCGAGTCGTTCGAAAGCCGCCGCGTCAGACGACGCGCCTTTCATGATGAGAGCTTGTTGTTGCTTGATTTCCTGATCGATCGGTTTATCGACAGGCATCGGCGGTGCGAGAACAAAGCGGCACGACGCTGGTTGAATCGAATCTTTCACAGTGGACTTCTCGCCCGCCGTCCAAAACGTTTTCTTTGCAAACCCGACGCCGACGACTACAAACGAACTCAGTAACAGCAGCACTGCTGCGTTCCTCATCGTCACACCTCGACCGGTTTGCCGTTCTGCTTTGTGTTTTATTGCTTCCATCATTCGCGCACACCAATCCCTTCGCTCGGACTACTTCCCTCAGCGTTGTTAGCTCTATGCTCTCGTGACTGTGTCTGGATTGATTTACGAGCGGCGGTGGCGTTCCGGATTTAAGGGTGGACTTAAGGCGGGCTTAGGACATCATTGACACTTCTCGACCGCGGCAATAAGATTCACGCCATCCACTAAAACCGATCGCCCGTTAGATGGATAGTCAAGCAGGTTCACGCTCAGAAGTAGCTCAGCGTGATTTCGATCGGATACTGCCGATAAACCGGGGTTGAAAGACAGAGACACTCGGAAACTCTCACGTCTCACCTCAGACCTCCCCAGCAGATCTCCTGAATCTCGCTTTAACTGCGTCTCGCCCGACGCTTGATTGCCGGCGTCACGGCGTTGCGCTTTCTTTCACCAAAGATAAGGAGACCAACATGACGAAGTTAATGAAGAACACTCTACTCGTATCCGCTTGCTTTGCCGGCTTGCTGCTTGCAGCCGCGCCTGTGCAGGCTCAGGAAACGGATCCGGTTCCGATTCCCTCATTCACTGTCACCAACACCTACGCCGCAAAATTCATCTGCGGCGTCCAGCCTGAGCCTTCCATCAAGATCATGCCTGATGCTCAGGCCGGTCACTACTCGAGCAAAATCAACGTTCACAACAACAGCGGGCTCACAATCCAATTTCGCAAAAAGGTGATCCGGCTCAAGGGCGGCCAGGTGCCAACCCCACCTGCCTGGACCAAATTCGAAGCGCTCAGGTCCGACTGGGCCATGGAAGTTGTCTGCCGGGACATTTATGCGCATTTGGCAATCCCGATCTATCCGCAGGTAGATGTGATCCCACCCTACATCGAAGGCTTCGTGATCTTCGAAGTGGTCTTCACTAATCCGATTCCGGCGACTTTCGTAATTCCCGACGACCCGCTCGACATCGAAGGTATCTATACCTACCGTGCCGAGCCTGCGGGAACTGACGCCGTTTCCATTGACGTTGAGGTTTTCCCGGCAAAGCGGAACCGATATGTGATTGGGGGCATCATCATCGTCGATCCCGTTGCTACGACGCCGACGGTCGATCCCAAGGCCGCTGGCACTAAACAGCGGTTTAACCATTAGCACTTCCCAAGCTCTAGCCCAGTGTGAGTTGCCCAGGTCTTAAAAGCACTCTCGCTGCTGCGGAGTCCAGCCGCAGCAGCGAAGGCGCTGTTCGTCGATCGATCCCAGCTAACTACCCTTGGAAAAATCACCTCGTCGGAATTAGCTGGAACATTTGGTTGTTTCCGCCGTTCCACGGCCACTGTTGGAGCCGCGCGCTGTTGTTCAGGCTGAGGCCGGTAATGTCGAAGTAGAGTCCGGAATTACGTGCCCGGATTCTGTAGTAGTCGCCGAATGGCTCGATGGCAAACTGCTGATTGGCGCCGCCGTGACATTGCCACTGCTGCAGTCCCGTGCCCGCCGACGTAGACCACCCTGTTACGTCCAGACATTTCCCGCTGTGTTTCGCGCGTATGGTGAAGTAACCACCGCCGGCTGGCTCGACGCTGAACTTCTGGTTGTCGCCGTTATGACTATCGAATTGTCCGAGCGGACGTCCATTGTCCTGGCCGGAGAACCAGTCGATATTAACGTCGAGAACTTTCCGGCTGTGTTTGACCTGGATGGTGTACGTTCCCGCGCCTGCGAAACTGCCGCGTCCTGGAGTGCCAAACGTGAAATCGAATGCAGCGCGTAGATTCGGCTGACGACCAATCGCCTGCACTCTCAACGCAGCATCTTCAGGCGTGCCTGGTACGGTTTGCGGCGTGCCGGTCTGGTCCAGCAGCATCCGCATATCGGAACTGTTGAGCGGATCGCGTCCGGCTGCGCGTCGCGCACCCTGAACGCTGGCAACGGCGCCGGCAACAATCGGAGCCGCACTCGAGGTCCCTCCGAAGTTGTTCGTATAAAACCTATTGATGACGTTGACGTTCCACGGCGCGACACGGCCCGCCGGTCCGTCACCGTAGCCGAGCGTCGTGACCATTCCTCCCCAGCCGTTGAGATCAATGCGCCTTCCGAAGTTGGAGAAGAACGCCCGGTTGAGGTTACCGTTGCCGTTACTCGCGCCTACCAGAATGGCGCCGGAGTGTCGAACAGTTGGCTCGAACCGCGGCCAGTATCGCAACGCGTCTAAATCCTGTCCGCCGTTCCCCGCGGCCTCGACGACGATGATGCCGCGCGCGGTGGCCCATCGAATAGCGTCGAAGCTGTGCTGGTAATACTCCATCGCAACGTATTCCCACTGGCTACAGTCACTCCACGGACAACGTTCGCCACTTAAGGGACCAAAGGTGTGTTGCTCGACGAGCAGCACATCGCCGCGACCGAGACCTGACGCTGCGTCATTGATTGCGTAGCTGGTAACGATGTTGTGCGTTCGTCCGGCAATGCTCTCGCCCGAGAACAAAGTGAACAGGGCTTCGTGGCTTGTCGCAGCGAAGGCCCAATCGAGCGGGCGGCAGACGGTCGACAAGCCGAAGCGAATGTTGGGGACTATGCCGCTTACGCCGAACCCATTGTGCGGCGCATTCAAAATCCCCATCACCGCGGTGCCGTGTTCGCTGCCGCCCGAACCCTCGCCCGTCGTATTGTTGACCCCGTCGTAAGCGCAGACGGGTCGACCGCCCCAGAAGCGGGTTGAGTCGGGCGCAAAATCTTCGTGGTCCGTGACCCAGTCGTACTCCACGTCAATCAGTTTCACGCCGTCGCCGTGGCCGCCGCGCCTGGTCCAGGCGTATCGCGCGTCGATGCCTCCCGGCGCGGGGTCCAAATAGCCTTGACTCGTCGAGAGATCGGGCGTGCGCGCCTGCGGCATCGCGAACGATGAAGTCGTCTTTAGGCTCGCACCTTCTGTCAGGAAAGCAGCCTCGACAAGCTCGATCGATCGAAACTTGTTCAACTCGTTCATGAATTTTTCCTGCACGACGAGGTCGTGGAAATCCTTTGCTGCAAAGGTGTAGTAGAGATCGAGATCCGCGAGCTCTTCACCAGCAGAGATCTCAAGCACCGTCTTCTCCTTGAACAGCGCGTCGGGTTCCTGACCCTTTTTCGAGAAGGTTGCGCCGACGTTGAAGCCATACCTGTCGCGGTGTTGTCTCACCAGAAGGTTTAGTTTTTCGAGCTCGGCTACTACGTCTTCGATTGACAGCTTCAACCGGGAAAGACGTCTGGCTTCCTCTTTGTTGATCTCCTGGCTGCTGGTTGTGAAGACGTTATCGCGATAACGCACGTGCGAGCCTTCGACAAACTTCACGATGAAGATTCCGGCGAAGTTCCTGTTCGAGATCAGCCTGATCGTATCCGGCTTTGGTGGAGTTACGCGTTGTCTCAGTACTGGCTCGAGCGGGTTCTGCGACACGACTTGAGCGGGCGCGCTGAGGTTCAGGCGTTCATTCGGCGTCTGGCCTTGTGAAGTCGACT
>DASTOZ010000065.1:0-4219 GCA_035762365.1 Pyrinomonadaceae bacterium
GGTTTGGTTTACCGCGGGTCGGAACTTGGACTCGAGGTCGTAGGCTTGTTTGATGGTTGGCGCAGCTTGATGAATCCTGCGCCTGAGGTGCTGAAACTCGATCGCGAAACCGTGCGTCGCTGGGACCGCGACGGTGGCACTAATCTCGGTTCATCGCGCACCAACCCGTTTCGGCACGTGAATGAGGAAGGGGAAACGATCGATCGATCGCCCGAAGTGCTCGACAACGTCGCGAAACTTCAACTCGACGCACTTGTCGTTTGCGGTGGTGAAGACACGCTGGGTGTTGCCGCGAAACTGTCACCGCGCGGCGTAAAGATCGTCGGTATCCCGAAGACGATCGACAAAGATCTCAACGGCACCGATTACACGCTCGGCTTTGATACGGCGCTCAGAAACGTTTCGGAAGTGATCGAGCGCTCGCGAACGCCGGCCGGCTCGCACGGTTGGGTGCAGATCGTCGAAGTGATGGGAAGGCACGCCGGACACCTGGCGTTGTGGTCGGGAGTTGCGGGACAGTCGCACCTGATTCTGATTCCGGAACATCCGTTTCGTTATGAACGAGTGTTTCACTTGTTGCGCGAACGTTTGGGTGAGTCGGATCTCAGTCGTGGTCTCGGTCAGCGGCCGCGATATTCGGTGATCGTCGTTGCCGAAGGCGCGCGCGCTGAGGACGGTGAGATCGTCACGATCGACGACCGGCACGACGCGTTTGGACATGTGCGACTCGGCGGCATCGGCGAAGTGCTGGCGCGACGAATCGCGAGCGAAACGCCATACGAGGCACGAGCCGTCGTTTTGGGTCATCCGCAACGTGGCGGACGACCCAGCACGATCGACCGCATCATGGGAATGATGTTTGGCGCGCGTGCAGCGGAGGCGGTGGCGGCGA
Source organism: Pyrinomonadaceae bacterium (assembly GCA_035762365.1). Lineage (GTDB taxonomy): Bacteria > Acidobacteriota > Blastocatellia > Pyrinomonadales > Pyrinomonadaceae > PSRF01. Next base: position 893 of record DASTOZ010000065.1, read on the forward strand.
AACAGTTCGGGACGATGATCTCGGCGCGTGGTGTTGCGCCGGCTTGTGAGCTTTCGCTCGTCGACGTGTCGATGGTCCAGGGAAAAATCAACCTGGTCGACGTCGAACGCTACTACGACACCGAACGCTACCACCTCAAAGGCATCGGCATGTAATCCGCATCAATCCGACGGTTGCGCGCTGAACGGTTCATCGGTCGTCAGACGACGGTGAACACGCGCGACCACGCTCGGGATCGTCGAATCGTCGTTCGGCTTGGGGATGATCTGTGGATCCGGCGCAATGACCGGACGGATCATCTTCTGTTGCAGTTGTTCGCGCGCGTCCATCATCCATCCAAAACCCCGGAAGATGTACGTCAACAGCGTGCGATCCTCTTCTTCAATTCCGAGTGCTTCCTGCACGCACCAGGCGCCAAAATCCGTGTTCGCGGTGAGTCGCAACGGCGGCTCGTTCTGCCTGTCGGCCTTCAGCACTCCGTTGACGAAAGCGGTCAGATAAATCAGTCGCGCAATCGCTAATCGTTCTCGTTGGCGGGGCGAGATCGTCAACTTACCCGCGTCGATTGCGTTGAAGACTGGATCGATGTAGATCGCCGGCCGCGGATCCTGTTGCACCTGGTTCCCTCTTCCGGCAGCCGAAATCTCAGGATGTCCAAACGTCGGGAGTCCGCCGCCCAACATCTTCTGTCGAATGCGTTCGGCGCGTTGGTCCGCAGGCAACGCTTCGAGCTCCTGTACGAAGTCAGACATGTCGTGAATCGCGCCGAAGTGTCGTGCGCCGTCGAGCGCCATTTGCGAAGCGATGAAGAAGTCGGAGACGGAAAGGGTGTGCAGCGTTGCCATGTAACGCGCGACCATGCTCGATCCCGCCGAACCGTGATGGATCTGAATCGTTCCCATGCGTTCAAGGATCGCTCGTTCGTGCTCGTTTGCATGACGACCTAAGATCAAGCTGTACGAAATCTGAAATGCGTTTCGTTCCTCGGCGACTTCCTCAGCGATGAACTTGTTCGCCGCAGCGGCGAGATCTCGATCGGTCGCTTGCGGGTTCGCGGCGAGCACATAATTCAGATACGCGGAGATGCCGCCAACCGCAACGTTCCGCATATGAAGACTGATCATCTCCATCAATAGCGAAACCGGATCGCGATCGTCGTGCACGCCGTGGTCTGATGGTTCACCCAACGCCAGCCGCGCTTTTTCGACCGAAGCCGCATGTTGGATCGCCACCTCCGGACCATTGCCGGGATAGTTCCTGACGAAATTAGCGGTTTCTTCGACAAGCGGTGATCCGCTGAAAGTGCCGTCACGATATCCCAGGTTTTCAAAAAATTTCTGATCGATAAAAGCCGCGAGTTTCCGTTTGCCACTGGCCGTAGTCTCGGCGTCTGCACCTGCGCCGCTGAAGAGGCCGGTAAAAATCACGTCCATCGGTCCGGCCGCGCCGCGCACGATGTCGGCTTCGGGTACGACTCCGCGGATAGTGAACGATCTGATATCGAGTGTTATAGCGGTGCCGTTGCAGTCAACGGGCTGGTGATACAAGACCGGATTCGCGATGATTCCGGTTGATGCCGGCATAGTGGCGAAGTAACCCAGTGTTGTCGCGATCGACTTCTCGCCGAGCTCGTTGGCGCGGTCGGTGGCCTGCTTGACCGGATTGTGTGCAGGCGCGGGCGGCAACAATGCGAAGGTGGTGTCCATTGCAGCGTCTCCCAACAAAGATCCCTTTGGTCCTAAGAATAGCGAATTATTGCTCAGAGACGAAACGCAGCACGTTTCCAGTCGTCGGCAGCGGTAAATTTTATTGAACTATGACTGCAAGCAAAGTATATTTACCGCGCTTTAAATGTCTACGGCTGTATTCTCACGAGAAGTACTGCGCCCGGCTCGCTAATCCAGCCAGTAGTTTTCGACTCCAAAAAAGTAACCCAGCTGCGCAATTACTGTCGTGTTATGACTCAGACCTCACTGATCGCTTCTCTGTTGGCGCCGCCATCGCCGAATGGCGCCGAACTGAGTAGTCTGCCTGCTTCGGTGCAATGGCTCGAAGTGCGCGCCGATCTCGTTGGAGACTTAGACCCGGATTGGTTACGCGATCACTTTCGCGGCAGCCTCATCTACTCTTTCGCCGAAAACTCAGTCGATAGACAACAGCGTCTCATCGCCGCGGCTGCAAAATACGATCGTGTCGAACTCGACGCCGATCGAGATTTCACCTCCGAGTTGTTGACGCAGGTACCGCAAGAGAAGCGAATCATCGCCTGGCACGGACACGTCGCGAACTCATCGGAGCTACGGGAACGGTGCGATCAGGTTTCTTCGACACCCGCGGCCCTGTACAAAGTCGTAACAAAATCTGAACGCATCGCCGACGAGTTTCTGCCCCTTTGGCTACTAAAGTCGTTGCGCCGCACGGACACGATCGCGTATTCGACCGGCACGCTTGGTTTTTGGACTCGTCTCGTCGCGCTGCAACTCGGCGCGCCGGCGATCTATTGCGCGGCAACTGCGAATGCTGTTTTAGAACCCACTGTCGCTAAGCTGATTGACGATTACGGTCTGCCTGAAGTCGCACCGGTGAAAGAGCTGTTCGCGATCATCGGCAATCCGGTGTTTCATTCGCTGTCGCCGCGGCTGCATAACGCGTCGTATCGAGCGATGAAGTATCCCGCGCTGTTCGTACCGTTGCACGTCGATTCGTTTGATGAATTCTGGCGCGAGTTTGTCCTCTCGAGAACGCTCGATGCCATCGGCTTCCCAATCAACGGTATGACCGTCGCCTCACCGCACAAAGAAAAGGCGCTGCAGGCTGCGACGAATGTCAGCACCATGGCCCGGCAGGCGGAGGCCGCAAATATCCTTGTCAGAAACAACGGTTGGTGGAATGCTGATACAACCGATCCGGACGTGGTCTATGCCGCGAAGCAGCAACGCAGCGTCAATGTTCGTGAGAAGCGTGCCGCGGTAATCGGCTGTGGCGGAGCGGGACGCGCGATTGCGGCGGCGCTTGTCGCATCGGGCGCCGGGGTGACGTTAATCAATCGCGGCGCCGAACGCGGTGAACATGCTGCGGCGCTGCTCGGTTTGGATTACGTTCCGCTGCCCGACTTCGACGCGCATGGTTACGACATCGTCGTGAACGCCACGCCCGTCGGACGCGACACCGATGAGATTCCATTCAAGATCGAGCGGTTGAATAATGAAGCCGTCGTGATCGATCTGGTTTACGGTTCGCGGACGACGCCGTTGATCGGCGGCACACGCGCGCGGAGTCAGGTGGCCATCGACGGCCGCGACGTGCTGCTGACGCAGGTGCGACACC
>DASTOZ010000066.1:0-2397 GCA_035762365.1 Pyrinomonadaceae bacterium
TCATCTGTTCCGCCATCACTCGGCGAAGATCGTCGCCACGCTGACGCGCGTCTTCGGCTCACGACACCTGGACCTCGCGGAAGACGTGGTTCAGGACGCGCTCGTGAAAGCACTTCAGCAGTGGCCTTTCAAAGGCGTCCCCGAGAACCCGGCAGCATGGCTAACGCTCGTCGCCAGGAATCGCGCGCTCGATCTACTGCGGCGCGATGCGTCACTCGCGAGTAAAGCTGACGAGCTCGAGTTGGCGCTCCCGCATCACGCGTCGCCGGCGGTGGCCTCAGACGTCGAGATGGACGATCAGTTGGCGCTGATTCTGATGTGTTGTCACCCGGCGCTGCCGATCGAGTATCAGATCGCGCTCACTTTGAAGACCGCGTGCGGTTTCAGCACTGCCGAGATCGCGCGCGCGTTTCTCACGCCGCAAACGACAATCGCGCAACGTCTCGTGCGCGCGAAACGACAGATTCGCGATCACAACATCGTTATCGATCCGCCCAGCGCAGACGATCTGCCCGGACGGATCGACAGCGTGTTGCGCGTGATCTATTTGCTCTTCAACGAAGGTTATGCGGCAACCAGCGGCGACGACCTCGTGCGCGGCGACTTGTGCGAGGAAGCGATGCGGCTCGGCACGCTCGTAATCAACCATTCGCGGCTGCCGTTGCCCGCCGCGCACGCGTTGCTTGCGTTAATGATGTTGCAAGCGGCTCGTCTGCCCGCCCGAACGCTCGAAGACGGAACACTCGCCGTCCTGGCCGAACAGAACCGCGAACTATGGGACCGAAAACTCCTCGCGCGCGGCATGCGTCACTTCGGCGCCTCGGCGGGCGGGGACACGATCACCACATATCATCTTCAAGCGGAGATTGCCGCGGTCCATGCGGCGGCGATGACTGACCTCGACACCGACTGGCCGAAGCTCGTCGAACTCTACGACGACCTGTACAAACTCGAACCCACTCCCATCGTCCTGCTCAATCGCGCGATCGCCATCTCGCGTTGCCGTGGCCCGCGCGCCGGTCTAACGGCGCTCGAAGAGATCGACCCACATGATTCCCTTCGCAATTACCACCTGCTCCCCGCGGTCGCGGCCGAGTTGTGGAAACAGGCAGGCGACAATCAACGCGCTGCCCAGGCCTACCATCGCGCCCTTGAATGCCCCTGTAGCGCCCCCGAACGCGCCTTCCTCGAAACCCAACTCCGGCGTTTAACTTAATCGTTGTTCCCTTTTGCGGGTGGAATGTGCTAAGAAGAATCGCACCTAAAACCCAACAAGCCGAGGAATCCAATGCAACCTGGAAAAGCGACTCGTTCATTGCTCAGTTTTGCTTGCGCGCTGTTCTGCGTCTTAATCCTAAGCAGTTGTCAACCTGGAGCTGCGCCGACCAATAACACGGGCGGCGCCAACGGCGCCAACCGCTCCGCCGGACCGCACACGCTGGCTTTCGTGCCCAACAACTCTTCCGATTTCTGGGTCATCGCCCGCAAAGGAACTGAGAAGGCCGAGAAAGAGATTCCCGGCATCAAGGTCGACTTCCGCATCCCCGACGGCACCGCCGCCGACCAACAGCGGATCATCGACGACCTGCTTGCGAAAGGTGTACACGGTATCGCGATCAGCCCCGTCGATCCCGCGAATCAAACAGCCATGCTCGATCGCGCCGCGGCCCAGGCGGTCATCGTTACACAGGACAGCGACGCGCCCACCAGCAAGCGCGAGTGCTACATCGGCACCGACAACGTCGCCGCCGGACGCCAGGCCGGTCAACTGTTGAAGGAAGCATTGCCCAACGGCGGCAAAGTGATGGTCTTCGTCGGCACGCTTGACGCCGCCAACGCGCAGCAGCGTTATCAGGGTTTGAAGGAAGCCGTCGCTGGTTCGAACATCCAGATTCTGAATGTCCGCACTGATAACACCGATCGCGTGCGCGCGAAAGCAAATGCTGCTGACACGCTGGTGACTACTCCGGACATCGCGGGAATGGTCGGACTGTGGTCCTACAATGGCCCGGCAATTCTCAGCGCCGTCAAGGAAGCAAACAAAACCGACAAAGTGAAGATCATCGCCTTCGACGAAGAGGACCAAACCTTAAGCGGCGTCCAAGAAGGCGCAATCTACGCGACCGTCGTGCAGCAGCCTTTCGAGTTTGGCTACCAATCGATGGCGCTGATGGCGAAGGTGCTCAACGGCGACAAGTCAGGCATTCCGCCCAGCAAGCAGATCTTCGTGCCGACCATCGCCGTCAAGAGGGCTGACGTCGAGGAGTTCACGAAGAAGATCAACCAGCTTCGCGGCCGCAGTTGATGAATAACATTCCACTTCTCGAAATGGAGGGAATCGGCAAACGGTTCCCGGGAGTTGTTGCGCTCGATCAGGTCAACCTCAGCGTCGGCGCC
>DASTOZ010000067.1:0-2466 GCA_035762365.1 Pyrinomonadaceae bacterium
CTCGAAAATGTGACGACCATGCGATTTACCGGATTTCGCCGAACCGCGGACGATCAGGACCTTCACCGGTTTCGTGTCTGACGCCACTTCCTTCAGCTTGTCGCGCAGTGGGCCGCGATCGAGCACAAACAGTTCGTCAGAAACAAGGGTGACTTCTTCAGCCGGTACAGCATTGATGATGTCGCGTATCGCTTTCTGCATCGTCGCGTTGGCGACGAACTGCGGCTGAATCTTATTCAGCAGCACCCGCAGAAATCCGCGCGACGTGAGGTTCGCCAGGGCTTCTTTCCAAACCACAACGGAAACCTCCTGGAGATGGAGGTCGGGCAAGTTGTCGCCGCACTGTTTGTAGAGGACGTCAATTGCGTTGGTGTTCGGGAAACCGATCCTCAACTCCTCGAGTAAGACGACGGCCTCTGCTCGATGCAGCGGAAAGACACTGCTTTCAAAATACGGATGTGGCATGCAGTTACGTTAAATCGCTCTGTACTTGATAAAACGTTTATTCGTCGAACCAGGCCTGCCAGGGAATTCTGACCATCCCGAGTGGCGTTGGACCAGTCTCAGGCGCCACCTCCGGCACGACCTCCTGCGCGCTGTCAATCGGCTTCGACAGGTTGTCCCAGTCGAACATAAACACTTCCGTGAAGTACTGCGCGATAGGACGCGAGAAGAAGACCAGGCTCGTGTCGCGATTATACTGCGTACCGTCCGAAGACCAATTATTACTTCCGACCACGGCGATCTTGCCGTCGATCAATATGCCTTTGTTGTGGACTTTGCCGCTCTGCCGCCGAAACATACTCCGCTTCCACTTTCGTTTGTTCACTAACAGAGTCGAGTGGTCCGGCTCCTGGTTGCTGCCTACCAGCACTCTTACGTCGAGGTTCTCTTTCATCTTTTGCGAGATGGCGCTGATGATCTTGTCGAACGTCGCAGTCGATGGTTGGCGAATATACGAGAACTGGAGATACAACGAACGTGTGGCGTGTTCGATCAGCTTCAGCACTTCCGCAGCGTAGTTGTCGGGACTCATCAACGGTTGGACTTTTACCGGCGCACCGGATGTCGCGAATGTCTTCGCCTCAAACGGGTGATCCTGAACCACCATCGCTTCGGGAACCATTGCCGATTCAGGAATCAAGAGATCCGGCATGAGCGGCGCCGCCTCCGGCGCACCAACCTCACGCGCCTGCTTGATGTCGTACTCGATAAACTGTTCGTACATCTTCGCCAGAGGCTCGTCTTCGATTATCACGTGCCACTCGCGGTTACCTTTGCTGTACAACACCTGCTCGGATCCCGGTTTGATCAACGGCTGGCTCGTGGGACTCCAGTTGCCACTCGACAACCAGAACGCTGTCGAATCGCGCACCGCAACTTTCGTGTGGTACGAGTTGTTAAAGATTCGGTTTGGACCAGACACCGACGCGCGTGTGAATTCCAAACGATCGCTCCAACTGTCGCGCAACGTGGCCTCCACCTCCTCGTCGTTGCCGCTGACCTGGAGGATCATGTTGAGCTTTGCGTCTGACTCTTCTCCTAGCCGCGTAACGGTGTCGACGATGTGGTCGGCGTAGAACTCATACATCGCCACCGTCAACTTCTCTGTCGTTCCTTCCAGAAACGGCTTCAACGTTTTCCAGCCCGAGTCGGGACCAACGTGGCAGGTGATGTTGTGGACCTTCACTGTTTGCAGGGCGGGTGGAGGATCGGGAGGTACGTAATTAATGTTTGGCGCGGCTTCGGGTACGATGCCTTCCCAAACTGAAAGCGGCAGGACGCCGTCCACGGTTTCCAGCGGCGTGACTTCACGTGTACGGACCGGGATGCCCGCAATATTGGCGGGGATCGTCGCCGGCGCAGCATCGCGTTCAGTGACGACGACGATCGCCACGTCCTCGCGCCCGTCCTCACCAGACGTGCGAAAACCCGGCGTGACTCCAACCACTCCCTCAATCGCCATCAACGACGACAACTGACTCTTGATCGCCGCAATCACCGGCGCGAAAATATCCGGGCCCTCCGCTTCCGCTTCAACGGTTTCAGTTTGCGGCAAAGGCGCAGCGTTCCGGATAACATTGCCTTCCTGCCATCCGGTAACGGCTGCAAACGCGCCATCGAGTGGCCGAAACCTTTCGCGATCTCCGTCGAGCACCACTTCAACGCCGTTTGCATCGAGCGACACGCCGTCGTTGTCGGTTACGTGAACGATGCCACGAAATATCTTCTCTACCTTTTCTGTCGGTACGCTCATTGTGATCCTCCTCCCTCCGGCACGCCCATGTGTATGACTATTTCCAACGGCTCGTCGCCGTGGATCTCGATCGGTGTCTGCGTCGTTTCCCATTCGTCCGACGACACACCCACGACATACTGACCTTTTGCACTCAACGACAGCGTGAACTGTCCCTGATCGTCGGTGAGCTGTGCGACGTCGGGCATGCTTACGGGCGCAGACACAAA
>DASTOZ010000068.1:0-8741 GCA_035762365.1 Pyrinomonadaceae bacterium
CGTCAAACGACGCCGACGCAACGCAGCATATAGAACCATTCTATTCCTACAATCACCGGCTCGAGACCTCGCATCACAAGGCGTTCTGGCACGCGCGCCGCGTCCCCGCACAACGTAAAGACGTCGCGGGCAGTGAAATCGTGCTGTCGTTTCTGGATCTCGATCTCAATCCGAGTCTGCCGCCGATGCAGACGGTCTACGCGCATACGCTCTGTACAAACCGCGAGCTCGCCTGGGAACTTCCAGCCGGCGCCGTCCTGCAAATGGAACAGCAGGCGCCGCTCGACAAGGAGCGTCCGATCGTTTGTCTTGGTAAACCGACGCGTCCAGTGCCGCCGCCCTCGCGCGGATCGACAGCATGGCGTTTGATCTCACATCTGTCACTCAATCACCTTTCATTGTCTGAAGAGAAAGACAGTTTGCCGGCGCTGAAGGAGATCCTGCGGCTCTACTGTCTCTCCGAGTCGCACCATCAACTGATTGAAGGGTTGAAAGAGATGTCGTGTCGCAGGGTTATGCGTCACATCGGCAGTGATGCGTGGCGTGGTTTTGTTCGCGGCAATGAAGTGACTTTAGTTCTCGACGAAGATTGTTACGAAGGCAGCGGAGGTTTTCTGTTCGGCGCGGTGCTCAGTCGGTTTCTGGCTTCGTATACGGCAATCAATTCGTTCACACAGTTAGTGATTAAGAGCAAGCAGCGCGAAGGGGTGTGGAAAACATGGGAGCCGATGGCGGGCGAAACAGTCCTGCTGTAAACAACTACGGCTGGGGACAAAACACGTCGGTCGAAGACGGTCTCTTCGCCGAAGGGCATCGCTTTGACTTTTTTCAGGCTGTTCGCCTGCTCGAAATGATTCACACGACTTACGGCGAGCACCTCACCTCACCAGCACAAGGCGCCGACCCGTCAAAAGAGATCGTTCACTTTCGCTCGGCCGTGAAACTCGAGTTCCCCGCCAGCGACATCGCCCAGGTCAAACGTAAAGAAGATCTTCCGGCGCGCGAACAGCCGAAGGCCCCGACCGAGATAAGCGTCAACTTTCTCGGACTCGCCGGCTGCCTTGGCGCACTCGACATGCCCAGCACGGAACTCGTGCTCCAGCGCGCGTCGCACAAGGACACCGCGCTCAAAGACTTTCTCGACATCTTCAATCATCGTCTCGTCTCAGTGCTATATCGCATTCGCAAGCATCATCGCGTTGGTCTCGGCGCCGCAACACCCGGCATGGACCAGGTCGCGCGCTATCTCTATTCGCTCATCGGCATGGACACGCCGCGCCTGAAAGGCCGGATGCACATTCGCGATCGGGCGCTCCTTTATTACGCCGGGATTCTCGCGCAGGAACCGCGCTCGATGGCGGGACTACAACGCATTCTCACCGACTACTTTCAGGTTGAAGTGAACACCAAACAGTTCGTCGGCGAATGGTGTGACCTGGAAGAGAGCCAGTGGACCACGATTGGCGAGTCAGGACACAACCAGCGACTCGGTCGCGATACCGTCGTCGTAGGCACACGCGTCTGGGACCAGCATGCACGCTTCGAGATTCAGCTTGGTCCACTCTGTTGGGAAGACTTCGAGAGTTTTCTCCCGACCGAATGGCGCTTTGGAGTGCTGTGCGATCTCGTCCGCTTCTACGTGAAAGACGAGTTTGAGTTCAACGTCCGGCTGACCTTGAAAGCGGAAGAAGTGCCGGAGCTGAAATGGAGTGGAGACCCGACGCTCTCGTGGACCGCGTGGCTGGGACCAGCACACAACGTCACGCCCGGTGCAAACGGCAGGGGGCATGCGCATCGTTTGAGCGATACGGACAAGAACCCCTCCATCGTGATCAAACCCGAGTCGTTACGCTCTGCCAGCGGCTCGGCAAAGAGTCGTCTCCTTTATCGTCTGCCGCGCGGCAAGCATGCCGAGCTGCTCCGGCTCATGAAGCGCGCCGCGGCAAAGAACGACGTCCTGATGCGGCAGGGCCAGGCCGCGACCGCGATGTACATCATCCAGCACGGCAAAGTGCAATTGTCGCGCCGCGATGAACAAGGCAAAGAAGTCGTGATTGGCGTGCTCGGCGAAGGCGATTGTTTCGGCGAACACGCGGTGCTGGTAAACAAACCTTACAGCGAGACGGCGCTGGCTTTGAGTGATTGCGAGCTGTCGGTATTGAGACTCGAACACCTCGCCTACGCGATGGTCAAAGACCCGAGTTTCAGACGCATGGTAGAGGCCTACCTCCGCTGTGTAGACCCGGATGACCATGTAAACGGCCGGTTTGATTTCGATTAAGAACCATGAGCGCGTATATCCAGGACAATCTAAAGCTCAAGATCTCGACGCCGTTGGGACCAGACAAGCTTTTGCTGCGCTCGTTCCGCGGCGATGAAGGGATCTCTCGTCTCTTCCAGTTCACACTCGAGATGGTTTCGGAAGACAACGCCATCGACTTCCAGTCGATTGTCGGCAAGCCCGTTACCGTAACACTCAGTCTCGGCAACGGCGTCGAGCATCATCTCAACGGCATCGTCGGCCGTTTCGTGCAGGAAGAAACTAACCTCCGTCTCACACGCTACTACGCCGACATTCATCCATGGCTTTGGTTGTTGACCAAGACCGCCGACTGCCGCATCTTCCAGAACAAGAGCACGCCGGACATCATAGAGGCGATCTTTTCCGATCTCGGTTTCACTGACTTCCGCAACGATCTCAAAAACACGTACGACAAGCGCGAGTATTGCGTGCAGTACAACGAAACGGCATTCAACTTCGTCTCGCGGCTGATGGAAGAGGAAGGCATCTTCTACTACTTCGAACACAGCGCCGACAAACACACGCTCGTGTTAGGCGATGACGCCGATGCTCATCAACCCTGTCCTGGACTCGAGGCGTCGCCGGTTAGTTTTCGGCAGTCACTGGTGGACCACACGCAGGACTTCGCAATCACGCGTTGTCTCGTCGAAGAGCAGGTCGTCACCGGGTCGTTTGCTCATGACGACTTCAACTTCGAGACGCCAAACATGGACCTCAAAGTCGAATCGCAAAGCGACGCGCCGAAGTTCCGCGTTTACGAGTACCCCGGCGGGTTTCTAAAGAAAGATGCGGGTGAGAAACGCGCGAACCTCCGGCTCGACTCGCTGGAGCAACCAAAGAAGATCATTCGCGGCGATGGTTTCGTGCGCGCGTTTGTCGCGGGTCACAAGTTTGAGTTGAAGGACCACTATCGCGCGGACGTGAACCAGAAGTACGTGCTGCAATCAGTCTCGCACGCGGGAACGCAGGAGAATTACACCAACTCGTTCGTAGCTTTTCCCGCGGATGTTCCGTATCGCCCGCCTCGTTTGACGGCCAAGCCCAGGATCTCGGGGACGCAGACCGCGATCGTCGTCGGCAAGGCGGGCGAAGAAATCTGGACCGACAAGTATGGACGCGTAAAAGTCCAATTCCACTGGGACCAACTTGGGAAGAACGACGAGAACAGCTCGTGCTGGATTCGCGTCGACTACGGCTGGGCCGGAAAACAGTGGGGCGGCATCTTCCTGCCGCGCATCGGACAGGAAGTTGTCGTCAGTTATCTCGAAGGCGATCCTGACTGTCCGCTCATCACCGGCGCGGTTTACAACAGCGAACAGGTCGTGCCTTACACGCTGCCCGACGAACAGACCAAGAGCACGGTCAAAACGAATTCGTCGAAAGGCGGCAACGGTTTCAACGAGATCCGTTTCGAGGACAAGAAAGACTCGGAAGAGATCTACTTCCACGCGCAAAAGGACCAGAACATAGTGGTCGAGCACGACCGCACCAAGAAGGTTCTGAACAACGAAACCAACGAGATCAAGCAGGACCGGTCGACGACGATCCAGGAGGGAAATGACACGTACGTCGTCTCGAAAGGAAATCGCACGTTCAAAGTCGACACGGGAAACGAAACCTACGAGGTGAAAGGCACGCGCGATTTGAGCATCACCGGCAACGAGACGCACACGAACAAAGCAAACTTCACGCAGACGGTCAGCGGGAACTACGAATTGAAAGTCACTGGAAACCTGACGATCGACGTCACGGGCGCGGTGACAATCAAGTCGACTGCGGGAATGAACCTCGAGAGCACTGGAATCACAACGATCAAGGGCTCGTTTGTGAAGATCAACTGACTAGCGAAGCCTGAGAGATTTCGATCATGGCGTTACAAGTATGCATGGGCGCGATGTTGAAGTGCAGCTTCGGCGCTGCGCCAAGCTCGTTCGTCGTGTTGCCTGTGAACCGGACGCTGACCCAAACGCCGGATGCGAACATCATGGACCATGCGCCGCTGGTGAACATCATGCCGTTCGGCATGTGCTCGGCGCCGTCTAACCCGGCGGTGATAGCGGCGACTGCGGCGGCGTTAGGCGCCCCCACGCCCGCGCCGTGCGTGCCTGCGACCCCGGCGCCATGGATGCCCACGCAACAGAACGTGCTGATCGCGAACATGCCGGCGCTCGATAACAACTGCACGCTCAATTGTATTTGGGGCGGTGTGATTCAGGTCCAGAACGCGGGACAGACGACTGTCGAGATTCCGTAAGCGGGAGTTAAGGAAATGAATTACGAATTCTCATTGAGTAAGACAGCATCGATATCACTCATCGCGGGATCTGTTTTTATCAGTGTTCTGTTGTTCGGCGCCGGATTGGTCGTCGGATCCCAGTGGCTCGTGAGCAGTTCGACCTCATCAGAGACAACCGCGAAGAACGAAGAACCTGATGTGCCAACCGAACCGGTCCTGAAAGAAGAAAAACCGTTAGCTCCGAAGTCTCCGGCGGCGCCAAACATGAGCGCGCCCGCAGCGCCAGCCAAAGCGCCGGCCGCGCAGCAACCAGCAGCAACCTTCGCGGCTGCCGATATCGCAGAAGCCGCAGCAGCCCCTCCCGCAAACGGCGAAGTAAAGATCATTCAGGAAGCCGGGGCGGATGCAGCAACTGACCAGGCGTCGAGCGAACCCGATTACGTGACGGTCCAGATCGGAGTATTCCGTGATGAGAAAGAAGCGGATCGTTTGCTGAAAGAAGTCGAACGCAAAGGCTACGCGCCGTCGTTCTTCTCCGGTCGCGACGCCGAAGCACGCCAGTGGTATGCCGTCCGCATCGGCGCTTACTCAGACAAGCATCAGGCGTCAAACGCTGCCGCGAATTTTACGAAGCAGGAAAAGATGAAGGCCGTGGTCCGTCCACTAGGCTCGTTGTAAAGGGAAACCGACTTTACCTCAATGAACAAACCGCCGTTCCAACTAAATCAAGTGCCCGCCGCGGCAGCCAGACGTCCCGTTGCGCCGCCGGTTTACCGGCCTCAGCCTGTTCCGCGCGTACTGCAATCGAAGGCAGCGCAAGTGAAAGCCCCGCCCATCTACCGCCCGCAGCCGGTGCCTCGCGTCCTACAAACAAAGACCGCCTCGCCCGTACCTATTAATAAAAGGACGCTGCCAGTGACTTCGCCCATCCGCCCGCCGGTCGCGTCACGACTGCAAAAACCGAACGTCAAAAACATCGTGCAGCGTAAATCGGCGCCGCTCTTGGCACGTCCGACGGCTCAAAGTCGCCCCATGACTGCGCGGCCAGTGGTTCAACTCTACTCGACAAAGAAGATAGCAAATCTGAACAACAAGACAGCCAAAGTCTCCGCGAGCGAGCACTATATTGTTGCCTATGAGGATATCCTGTTCGTTCGGACGGGAGCGGCAGTACCACACGGGTTCGTTCGTGATACTGACGTTCAAGTCGACCAATTCGACTACAACGGATCGACCTACTGCGCCTACAAGTACAATGGATTGTTTTTAAAAGATTGCCTGCATACCGCAGAAGAACTCATCAACCAAAAACAATTGCAGTTTAATAAGGAGACGTCCAGTCGAGTTAAAGGCATTGGGCTGGTGTTTGGCCAGGCTAAATCAGGCAAGAACATCGAGTATGCGAAACGCGAGGCGAGCGATGGCCATCCGGTCAATGAGAGAGCTGACCCGGCTGTCGGAGAGGCTTACGCGATTGTCGGCACTGGTAATCCTGGTAAGTATCCCTACCACGCCGCGGCGGTCGTGGCCAAAGACGGCAACGACACTGTAACGCTTGAGGTCTCGGCTGACTATACAGACGCGCGGGATGACGACAGAACCACTGAAGGCGAACTCTGCATGTATGAAATCGGTGGCAACAAATCTTTTCACACTGAATGCGCAGGAGATTACGACCAGCCGATTACGATCGTCATTGTCAGGAAATAACCAGCGTAACTCGGATCAGGATGTCGCGCGAGATCCGGAACGTCGAGAAAGGAATGGTCATGAATAGCTCCGCAGTGATCCAGGCACACGTCAGCGATGGCGCCCTGAAAGCGCGAGTGAAGTTGTGGAATGTAAAGCTGACCGCCGGCATTCATCCCTCTGGAAAGGCGATACAACGCAAGGGCGGCCACGGTGTTGAAGCTTTCCAGGTGCCGATGCGCCAGAAGGCGGGTGGCTTACCGCTCCCATCCGACGTACGCACCAAAATGGAAACTGCCTTCAGCGCTGACTTCTCCGACGTGCGAGTACACATCGGACACGAGGCGACATCACTCGGCGCGATCGCTTACACCTGGGGCACGAACATTCACTTCGCTCCCGGTCAATACAATCCACACACGCTCCAGGGTCAAAAACTACTCGGTCACGAGCTCTGGCACGTGCTGCAACAAAAACAAGGACGCGTTAAGAATCCGTTCGGCGGCGGTGTGGCAGTGGTCCAGGACCACGCGCTCGAGGCCGAAGCGGATCGCATGGGAATCAAAGCGGCAATGACTGTGATACCAAGACGGAAGGATCAGGTTAAATAAGCGCATGAAACCAAAGGTTCGACCGCCTGGCGCCGATGCAGGTACGAAAAGAGCTCCGACCGCGCCGCCCATTTATCGTCCGCAACCAGTGCCTCGTGTGCTTCAGGCAAAAGCATCACGCGTCTCACAACTCAAGAGTCAATCAGGGCGCGCGCCTGCGGCGCCTCCGTCTCACGCTATCGTGCCTGTCGCCATTCGCCCTCCGAGCATGCGCCCTTCCGCACGGCCGTACACGTCGACCGCGCGCACGGTCCAGTTGGCTGACGCCGGCGCACCGCAACCACCGCCGCCGCCGGGCCCGTCGGATGCGGAGCGGCAAGCGGCACGAAAGAAAAGGTTCGCAGCAGAGCTTGATCAAGCTGAGAAACAGCGACAAGTCAAACTAGCCGCGGTTGACGCTCTCAAGCAAGACGTCAAAAAGTTTGAGGCAGACGTAGCGGCCGGCAAAGTCCGGTTTGTGAATGGTCCTTTAGCTCATAAGCATCGCTATCGCGACCCGATCGAAGTGTTCCAAAGGGAGTTGGACAGAGCATCCTGGAAAGATATGCAGGCCCAGCATACTGACAAAGGATTCGCAATTACGATCCGCTTGAACGATAACGAAACCGTAGTTGGCTCGTACCTCAATGGCATCCTAACCGTCGTTCACTGCGGCGAGGTCCAGGGAGGAGTCGGTTATGGTGTGGCGCTGGGGTGACCGGTCCAGCGCTGAACTTCAAACGCCCGGGGACGTGAAAGGAGGGCACAGCACATGAGAAACGAGCAAAAGCACCCCGTGAACCAGGGCCTCAGTCGATCGCCGCAACTTCGCAGGGGCATCGGTTCGGCGAACGTTCGTTCAGAGCCGGCCAAAGCGGTTCAATTAAAGCGCGCTCCGCAATCACCCGGACCACCGCGCACCTCACCACCCAACTCGCGCGGTTCAAACTACGCCGTGCAAGCACCGGTTCCCTTGCCCGGACGGGGCCAGCAAATCCGCGCCACCATTTCCGGCACTCAGAGTGTAGCCGGTTCGGTCGATTTGTCGGTGCGGCGTGGCGGGCAGATTCACATCACGAACCTTAAAGTTGATAACGAACATCGTCGCCGCGGCATCGCGGCGAAACTTATCGATGCGGCAGTAAGCGCGGCGCGCAGGCAGGGATTCAATTCCGCCAGTCTTGAAGCACGGCCTTCCGACAACGGGATCTCGCCACAGGCGCTCGTCGCGATGTACCGGCGGCAGGGGTTCAAGAGTGTCGGCAAGTCACATCGCGGCAGTCCGTTGATGGAGCGAAAACTGAGATAACCGAATCGAAGACTCGAAGGATTCAATTGATGCCAATGCCCCCGCAACGCCCGCAACATAAGCCTGGGCCATTCGCGCCAAAGCCAAAGAAGCCCGCAGTGTCGAATCCGCGCGGAGCAGTTTCCTCGCCCGCGTCTTATCGACCGCAGCCTGTTCCAAAAGTCCTGCAGCGGAAAACGCATGTCGGCGTGGTCCAACCGAAGCCGATCACGCCGAGCGTAAAGACCGCACCTCCTGCACCGCCTGTTAAGAGCGCAGTGGTGCAGAAGACAAGGCTTTATCCGAACTTACATCCCGGCGCGGTCGAACCCGTGAATCAGGGCACTGTTTTCCGGCTCAACAGTTTCGCGGATCAATATCGGCTGCACCGCGTCAACAGCCACGGCGTCAACGTTCCGAACCAGCAATACAACTTCGTCCGCACGCGTGAAGGCGACATGCTCTTGCACAATCGCTATCGTCACCCTTCGATCGCCGAAGGCAAACAAGTGCTCTACGCAGGCGAGGTCTTCTTCAACAACGGCAAGCTTGAATGGTGGTCCAACGGTTCCGGTCACTACCAGCCGGGCGCTGACGATGCCGGCCAGGCCAGTCTGCCGATGGATCGCTTCTACT
>DASTOZ010000069.1:0-3667 GCA_035762365.1 Pyrinomonadaceae bacterium
CTGCATTGGTTTGCAGAACTCGGAACAGTTTCGCCGGCCTGAAGACGTCGACTTCTTTCACAGCATTGGCCAACGCGTCTCCCAACTGACTTACAACGCTCGCAACCTGATCGGCAACGGCTCGACTGAGCGGCGCGACGACGGCATTTCCGACTTCGGCGTCAGCATCATCGAGCGCATGAACAAGATCGGCATGGCGGTCGACGTTTCTCATTGTGGCGATCGCACCACCCTTGACGCTTTCGAGATCTCAAAAAAACCCGTGTTAATTACACATTCAAACTGCCGCGCACTCGTACCCGGACATCCACGACTCAAAACCGATGAAGCGATCAGGAAGGTCGGCGAGTCGGGCAGCGTGATGGGAATCACTGGCGTGCGCATGTTCGTCAAAGGTGACGAGCCGACGACGATCGAGCACTGTCTCGATCATTTCGATCACGTCGCCAAGCTGATCGGCCCCGAGCACCTCGGCGTCGGCAGCGACATTGATCTCTACGGCTACGACGCGATGCCCGCGGAAGCAAACAAGCAACTGCGCGCGGGCTACAAAGGCAGCTACGCGTTTCGCGAGAAGATCGATATCGAGGGTATCAATCATCCGAAACGAATGTACGACCTGACTGAGGGTCTGATTCGACGCAAGTACAGCGGCGCGGCCATACAGGGGATACTCGGCGGCAACTTCAAGCGCGTATTGAGCGCGATCTGGACCACGTAACGGTGATCGTGTCTCGCGCTTGCGCAACGCGAATAGAAAAGGACTTCTTAACTCCAAAGAGGATCGATTATGAAACGGTGTCTGGTTCTTGGTGTATTCCTGTGTCTTCTTACGTCAATTCCCGCGTTTGCCCAGGGCACGCGCCTGCTTCGACATCCCACAGTCAGCCGCGATCAGATCGCGTTCGAATACGCGGGCGACTTATGGCTCGTCTCGCGTAACGGCGGGCAGGCGCGTCGCATCACTTCAACGCAAGGTCTCGAGATCGAACCGTGCTTCTCGCCCGACGGCGCCCAGATCGCCTTCAGCGCAACCGTCGCCGGAAACACCGACGTTTACGTAGTGCCGACCTCAGGCGGTAACCCGAAACGACTCACATACCATCCGGGCAACGATCGCGTTCGCGGCTGGACGCCGGATGGCCGCCGCGTCGTCTTCGCTTCCGCTCGCATCAGCGCACCGCAACAGGCCTACGTCAAACTCTGGACCATGAGCGTAGACGGAACCGGTCTCCCGGAAGAAGTTCCAATGCCCCGCGCCTTCAGCGCCGCCTATTCTCCCGATGGGCGTCGCATCGCTTACGAAGAATTCCAGACCGCGTTTATTCCCGATTGGTATGAGGCCAGCATGTGGCGGCATTACCGTGGCGGACGCACGCATCCGATCTCGGTGATGAACCTCGCCGATCACTCGGTCGAGAAACTGCCATGGACCAACAGCAACGACACGGAACCGATGTGGATCGGCAACACGATCTACTTCATTTCCGATCGCAGCCATACCGCGAACCTCTTCGCCTATCGCACCGACACGAAACAGTTAACGCAACTAACGCAACACGACGACTTCGACATCATGACCGCTTCCGCGGGCGCCGATGCCATCGTCTACGAACAAGCCGGCTACATTCATCTCGTAGATGCGAAGACTGGTAAGTCGACACGACTAAACATCGAGGCGACCGGCGACCTTCCGTGGACCCGTCCGCAGTTCAAGAAAGTCGCCAGCATGATTCGGAACTACACGTTGTCGGCGACGGGCGTCCGCGCTGCGTTCGAAGCGCGCGGCGAGATATTTACGGCGCCCACTGAGAAAGGCGACTACCGCAATCTCACGCAGACCCCGGGCGCGCACGATCGTTCGCCCGTCTGGTCGCCTGATGGCGCACAACTGGCGTGGCTCTCGGATTCGAGTGGCGAGTATCAACTCTTGATCGGCGATCCGATGGGTATCACGACGCCGCGGGTTGTTGCTCTGCCCTCCACCGCGTTTTTTGCAGCGCCCGAGTGGTCACCCGACGGCAAACAGATACTATTAGAGGACAATCATCGGAACCTTTGGACCATCGACGTCGCGAGTGGCAAGTCGGCGAGGATCGACACGGATTCGTATCCCGATCCGGTCCGTCAGTTTGACGCGACGTGGTCGCCCGATTCGCGTTGGGTGGCTTATTCAAAGAACCTCCCGAGCCGCTTGCGGGCGATCTTTGTTTACTCGCTCGCCGATCAAAAGGCTTATCAGCTTACCGACGGACTCGCAGACTCGATCTCCCCGGCTTTCGATCTGAACGGCAAGTATCTCTACTTCCTGGCCAGCACGAACTATGGCCCAAGCACCGGCTGGCTCGAGATGAGCTCGCTCGATCGACCTGTTCGGCGCGCGATTTATCTCGCGGTTCTGAGTGCGACTGAGCCTTCGCCGCTGCTTCCGGAAACAGGCGACGAGCCGCCGCCGAAACCCGCCACGCCTGCGACGCCGCCGCCAACCCCACCGCCTGCTCCCGCGCCGGTAAACGTTCGTATCGACGTCAACGGCATCAACCAGCGAATCATTACCGTTAACGTTCCCGCAGGCGAGTACGCGAACCTCTCAGCCGGAGCGGCGGGAAGCTTCTACTACACCGAACCAATTCCCGGCGGTGGTCCAACCGCGCTTCGTCTCCAGCGCTACACCGTCCGCGAACGCACGGCCGCACCGTTGCTCGAAGGCATCCGCGCGTACACGTTGTCAGGCGACAAGAAGAAGCTGCTTTACCAGGCAAGCGCCGGAGGCGGCGCGAACTGGGGCGTTGTTTCGACCGAACGGCCCGGCGTGAAGGTCGGCGATGGACCGATCAACGTTGCGTCACTCGAGATGCGCGTCGATCCACGCGCGGAGTGGAAACAGATCTTCCGCGAGACGTGGCGCATCCAGCGCGAGTATTTCTATGACGCGAAGATGCACGGTGCAAACTGGCAAGCGATCTACGACAAGTACCTGCCGCTGGTTGATTACGTGGGCCATCGCGCGGATCTCGGTTACCTGATCGCCATGGTTGGCGGCGAATTGACGGTGGGCCACTCGTATCTTCTCGGCGCCGGCGATGTGCCCGCGGAGGATCCGGTGACCGTCGGAATGTTGGGCGCCGATTACGAGATCGACAAGGGTTACTATCGCATCAAGCGGATTTACACCGGCGAGAACTGGAACCCGGAACTGCGCGCGCCCTTGAGTGCGCCAGGCGTTCAGGTTTCGGCTGGTGATTACATCGTCGAAGTAAACGGCCGCATACTCACGTCGTCGACAAACATCTACAGCCTCTTCGAAGGCGCCGCAAATCGACAGACGCTCATTAGAGTCAACAAGACACCGGATCGCGAAGGCTCGCGTTTGCTTACCGTGATTCCGGTTGCGAGTGAGGACGGACTGCGCACGCGCGCCTGGGTCGAAGACAATCGCCGCAAGGTCGACAAACTTTCCGGCGGACGTCTCGCGTATGTCTGGCTGCCCAACACCGCAACGCCGGGTTACGTTTCGTTCACACGCTATTTCTATTCGCAGCAGGACAAGGAAGGCGCGGTGATCGATGAGCGTTATAACCAGGGCGGCATGGTGGCCGATTACATCGTCAACGAGTTGGACCGTAAGCTGATGGGTTATTTTGCGTTGCGTGACGGCGAGCCTTCG
>DASTOZ010000070.1:0-6262 GCA_035762365.1 Pyrinomonadaceae bacterium
AAACTGCGGCAGGACCATTGAGCACACCCCTTAATGAGTGGAGCCCGTTCAATGTTGGTCTACAACTGGACCTGGTCCAGACTGGTTTTCTTTCGTCGTTAGTTGGACCAGCGGTTCCCTGCACTTCAATTCCAAACTTGCCCAATGGCATGCAAATCTTTCCCGGCAGCGTGCCGCTCTACAAGAATGGCGTGTTGGCCGGCGCAATCGGGATCAGCGGCGACGGCGTCGATCAGGACGATCTGATCGGCGCAGCAGGCGCCAATGGTTTTTCACCGCCAGTAAACATCCGGTCGGATCAGATATTTGTGCGCGGTGTGCGTCTGCCGTTCTTGAAATTTCCGCGCAGTCCGAATCTATAGCTAACGCATGAGACTCGCGATAACAATCGTCGTGCTATTGCTGCTCACGCTCGCCGCGACGAGCGGACTCTGGCGAACAGAGGCACAATCACCTGCCGGTGTGCTGCGTATTCGCGTGCGCGTGAAAGCAGACGACGCGTCGCCGCTGCGGGGTCTCGCTCGAAAACGCTTCTTCCTGATCCCCGGCACGCTCGAACAGAACCGCGCGCTAATCGAGGCAATCGAGCGTCAGCCACTGCTCAGTCGCGATTGTTATTACCGAAAACTGAATGCAAGCGCAGCGCTAATTGAATGGCTGAAGGCCGGCGATTGCGAATCGGTCTATTGCCGCGAGATCGAGCAGGAATTCATCGCCGGGCCAAAAGCAGTGCCGGAATTCGCGGTCGCTTTTGTTAAGAGTCAGACGGCGTTTGGCGACGAAACGGCACGGAAGTGGTTGACGACGAACCTCGATGCGAATGTGCGTGAAGGATTTTACAAAGATCGGCAAACCACAATTCTGACGTTGTTGAAGCAAGCCACCGTGCCTTATCAATCAGTGATGACCGATCGAAATGGAACCGCGTATTTCACCGATCTCGAGCCAGGCGCCTATGTCTTATCGAATGTGGCGCCGGCCGAGTTGGGCCAGACCGCAGTCTCCTGGAATTGTGAAGTGCAAGTGAAACAGGGCGACCTTGCTACCGAGAAGCCTTATCTGATCTCGAACAGGAAAGATCGACTCGTGAAGTGTGTGGGAGTGGAGAAACCGTTGCCGGCGTGTAACTGAACACCGATGAAACTCATCATCCTGATCACGCTCATCAGTGTTTCCTTGTGGCAACGAGTTGATTATTCCAAGTTCTCCCACGCGACGAAGAAACACCAGGCAGAATGCAAGACGTGTCATCTCGTACCCAGCGATGATTGGCGAAGGCTTTCGAAGTTTCCCGACGTCGTCGAATATCCCGACCACGTGGCCTGCGTGAGCTGTCATCGCGCGCAGTTTTTCAAAGGCGCACGCCCGCCGATCTGTTCCGTCTGTCATTCAAAGACTTCGCCGCGCGACGAGGCTCGTTACGCGTTTCGCAATCCGGCCTCCCGGCTGCAATTCACGATCGAGTTTCCGCACGACAAACATCAGGACGTGATCGCAGGGCTCTTCAACGTGCGCCGGCCCGGCGTGGCCCTCGCGCACGCATTGGCCCCGCAACAGCAAAACTACAACAACTGCACGATCTGTCACGCTTCACAAACGACCACGTTCAAGGCCGCGCCGTCGGACCACGCCTCCTGCTTCAACTGTCACTGGCAATCGCAGGAACCCGTGGCTGCGAATTGCAACGGCTGCCACAAGCTCGCCACTGCTCCGTACGACGCTGCGACTACGCCGGCGCGCATTTCGTCGAAGTTCATTCATGAAGGCGGCGGGGAGAAGGCGAACCATGTGCTCGAATGCACGGCGTGTCACATCAACATCACCAAATCCAAAACCCTGCGTGGTCTAAAACCCGATGTTCCGATCACGGCCTGCACCGAGTGTCACAACAAGGAAGGCTTGCGACAGGACGTCAGCAAGGAACTGGCAGCGATCGATAAGAACCGCGCGTTCACGTGCGTCTACTGTCACGCGCCGAACGTAGGCAGTCTCGATCCGCCCGCGAGTCACTACCTGATCGCCGAACGCCCGCCGTTGAAGCGCAAGGACATCAAATGAGTAGACTGTTCCGTCTCATCTGCGTGACTCTTGCGGCGCTCGCTTTTTGCGTTCCCGCAATCGCGCAGGGACCGGAGATCGATTACTCGAGATTTCTGCACACCAGCCAGCGACACAGTTCGCTCGCGTGCACGTCGTGTCACGAACGCACGGACAACTCCGCGACGCCGCGCTTTCCCGGTCACAAAGCCTGCACGGATTGTCATCGAGGACAGTTCACGACGCCCTCGATTCCGATGTGTTTGATCTGTCACACGGATACGAAGAGCGGAAATCCCCCGCTGAAACCATTTCCGGCAAGCTTCAACGAACGCTTCAACGTGAAGTTCGATCATGCGCAGCACCACATGAACGCAGCGGCGCGGCCGCCACAGGGTTGTAGTGGTTGTCACGCGTCTGCAAACCGCGGCGTTGCGATGTCGATTCCCGCGAACCTGTCGGCGCACAACGGTTGTTACACGTGTCATACGCCGTCGAGTAAGTCTTCGGTCGGACGCGAGATCGCATCGTGCGGCGTTTGCCACAGTCAGCAGCCGTACCGCCCCACGCCCGTCAACGCCCGCTCGTATCGATACGCGTTCGCCCATTCGGACCATGGACCACGTCAACGCCTTGCCTGCTCTGACTGTCACGGGTTAACTCCAGGCGCGGCGCAGACGCGGCAGGTTAGCTCACCAGCGCCTGCCGAACATTTTCCGACGACGCGCGGCATGACGTGTTTGACCTGCCACAGCGGCAGGCGGGCTTTTGGCGGTGATCTCGCTTTCAGGGATTGTCGTCGCTGTCATACTGGGCCCACTTTCAAACTGCCCATGTAGACCAGCCCGCTGGATAAAAAAATTGACAGCCTGTCCGCGCGCTACTTAAGATTCCAGACCATGAAGATACTTCTCGTTCTCCTGCTTACATTCGGTTGTGTGGCCCTCGTTTTCACCCAGGAAAAGGAAAGCAAGACGCAGCCGAAAGAGGTTACGCTCGGGAAAGACAGCCAATCGGACAAGTACGGCGAGGCGCCGTTCAATCACGAGAACCACTCGCTGAAGAAGTACAGCCCGGATGGTCAAGCGGTGCTGAGTTGCGTCGAGTGTCATCATACGGACCAACCGGCCACCAGCCTCAAGCCGCCACTAAGAACTTCTGAACGAAATGTCGTGTTGACGGCGGAGATTCTCATCCCCGCGGATGCGAAGGCTGTGAAGAGTTGCCGCGCGTGCCATCTTCAGGCCGGCGACGACAGCGCCCCGATGCCGACCATCCAATATCCCGACAAACCAGCGCCGACGAAGCTCACCAACGAAGTCGCCTATCACCTGAACTGCAACCTTTGCCACGACAAAGCCATCGCCGCCCGGCCCGCCCTGAAAGGCAAGGTCCCTGGCTCAAACGACTGCATCCCGTGTCACAAACCGGCGGGCTGAGACCGGCGCGTGTCGAGGATGTGCTGGACGTGGCACGAGGTGCAGTCCGGCAGGCCGTTAGACTTGGTGTGGCAAGCGGCGCAGGTGGTCTTGGGGGTCGAGCGATCGATGGGATCGAAGGACTTGTGGCAACTGTTGCACGATAGCCGCCCTTCTGCATTGCCCGAGATACCTGGCACGACTTTCACACGCTGATCGTGCAATGCATGAAACTGATTGCTGCGCCACTTCTGGTCCGATTCAGTCGGCAATCGCACGACGGCTAACTTCCGCAACGCCCACTCGTCGTCGTTAATCGACTTCGAACTCCATTCGCCATTCACCACTGGATATCCAAACGTTCCACCGTGCGGTGTTCCGACGCGCCGGCCATTAAAAACTCGCTGATTACCGTCGACGTGACATGCTGTACACGAAGCGAGTGCACCTTGCTTCGCACTAAACTCCGCGCCTTTGTGCTCAGCATGACAGTCGACACAACCGATGCCCGCCGCCTCATGCGGCTTGATCACAGTCGCGACAAATGCGTCCGTCTTGTGACACGAGGCGCACTGCTGTTCCATGTTTCCGCGCCACGAGTGACACGTCGTACACGAACCGGCATTCGCACGGACTGCGATCGCCGGCCGCGTCGTCAACTCATTCGCCGCGTGCGCCTGCGACAACGGCGCCGGTGCGTAAGCCTGTGTGTACCAGTACGCTCCGGCAACCGCGATCACACCAACCGCGAGAAATCCCCAAACGAAATACGCGGCAGGCCAACGCGAGACGAGATCCGTCGTCGCGGTCCAATTTGACTGCTTCTTACCTTCTCGGAGGCGAGCACGCGGAAACAGCGGCGACGGACGCACCATCTTCGCCACATCGCGCATCCGCTTGTCCCAAAAAATGTCGAGCGCCTTCGTGCTCGCAATCGGCGCCGCACGCGGCTTCTTCGCCTTCGCCTTTGCCCCCTCGGGCAACACGAGATTCGCGGTGCTCAATCCTGCGTCGCTGACGTCGATCTCCGACGGTCCCGTGCCGATCTGCAGTTCGACACGAATGGACAGGCCCTCGTCGACAATCTCGATCTCCAAATGGAATGGTCCAAGCTCGATGACGTCGCCCGACGCGAGCGCTTCGTTCTCCTCGACCGGCTTGCCGTTCAGCAGCACCGGATTCTTCGGACGCAACGAAAACAGGTAGTAACCATCCTCGACCTGCTTGATCCCGGCCTGCACGCGCGACACCGACGGGTGGTTCAACAACAATTCGCACGACGGCAAACGACCAATCAACAGTCCATCGCTGATGATCGTCACCGGATCTAACGCCAGATCGCTGCGAATTATGACGTACTGGTTCTTCGTAGGCATCCTTGATCCGTCTTGGGCCTTCGGTCTTAGGTCTTGGGACTTTGTGCTTAAAACCTAAGACCAAAGACCAAAAACCTAAGACCCAAGACCACTACTTCACCCTGAACCACACCACCTGGACGATGTGTACGAGCATCAATGCAAGCATCAACGCCGTCGAAATGACGTGAGCTGGAATCCAAACCCGGAGTGATCGATGAAGCAACAACAACGCATCAACGCGTCGCGCGGTAACGGCAGTCTCAACGGCGGCAATCAACAGATCGCGTTCTTCTTCGGTGGCGAGTCGCGTCAGACGCTCTTTAAACTCCTCGCGCGCCTGGGCCAGCGACCATTTCAACGGCTCGCGACGCGAGAGTTGCCGCCACAAAAACCCGCGCGAGAAGAACCGCGGATGAACTCGATCGCGAATCTCGTCCTTCAGCCAACCCTGACTCTGCGCGAAAATCTCGTCTGACTGTTTCTGCAGCTCCGCGCGCCGCTCCCGAAGGTCTTCAACCAGCAGCGGCTCACCTTCGATGCGAGTCATGATGCGCGGCGCCACGTAGTAAGAAACGATCCCGAGCACGCCTGACATGATCACGACTTCGAAGGCGATGTAAAGCAACGTCGTGAGCGCGCCTCCGGTGCGCGTGCCGGAGTGAAGCAACAAAACGATCCCCGCCGTGGCGCCAAGATAAATGTGGGCCAACATCCAGTAGCGCAATGCGCCGGCGCGCCGTCGATAGATCTGTTTGCGAAGCGGATAGGTCATCACCGCGGTGACGCCAAACAGTCCGACGAGTCCGGTGAGCCAACGCATCGTGAGCCATGCGCCCGCCAGCACACCGTCGAATCCGTATCGCGCGAGTCCCCAAATTACGGCGACGGCACTCAGGATCGTGATCAGCGCGCCGCCGGCGTGCCACGCGCGCGCCAGCGGATCGCTCTTGTGAATGTTGCGTCCGACGGCGTGCGTCTTATCACGGAAGACGAGGCCCTGCGTCGGTCCGATCTCCGTGAAGTACTCGATCGGATTCACGCGGACCAGCGCGCCGGTCGGACAATTCTCTTCACAAGAATACGCCGGGCGATGTGCGCCCGCTGGATTCAATCCGGTGCCCTGACAGAGGTTGCACTTTATCGCGACGACGTCGTCGCCAGGCTCGGGCGTCACCACCGGGTCGATCCTGAAACTGAATGCGCGACGAAGTTTCGACGCAAAGCCGCCATTCGGCGACGGCACATCGCGCGGCACCATCGAGATCGCGTCGTACGGGCACTGCGTCGCACAGTCGTAACACCCGATACAGCTCGGCGCATCGATGTCGATCTGTCCGCGCGCATCGCGAAAGATCGAACCCGTCGGGCACCCGGTCAAACACTCCGGATCAGCGCAGTGCATACACACCTGCGGCACCAACGCGTGTTGCAAACGCTTCTTGCCAATCG
>DASTOZ010000071.1:0-6043 GCA_035762365.1 Pyrinomonadaceae bacterium
TGGCGACGGCATATCCGGGTACGTTTGGCAAAGAATGGCTACTGAAGATCATCCTCGATGCCCGCAACGGCTCGACGGCTTCGCCCAACACCGACACGGCAACGGTCAACTTCGGCAAGAACAAAGCGCTCGAACGGATCACGCTTTTCGTCAGACTGATGCTCGGGCGACCTCAGTTGGAAGAGGTGGTGAGCGGTTTGCTGAAGGACCTGATGACGCTCGGTAGCCGCGACACGGTGCTTTTCCTGGTCCGCGGACTGCAATTCGCGCCCGCCTTCGACGAGTTCTACTGGATCAAGCGACTGCTGGACGAAGGCGACTCGTCGGTCAAAGATGGCGCCTATTATCACCTTTACTCCTACATTCAGAAGATCGGAATCTACCCGCTCCTTTCAAAACTGGAGCAGTGGATACCGACAGACGAAAGGCCCTTCCACGACTATTCGCCGTCGTGCATCTACAGTCTGCGCCTGCTTGTCGAGTACTGCTCAGACCTGTCCGACAAATTTGAAGAAGAGCAGACGCCGCGCCGGCATCCCCTCTTCGCATTCGCCGACGAAAACGTCGCGCGTGAGAACTGCCGGCGTTTGATCACCTGGCTCTTTCACCCGGGAATGCCGTCAGTCTTTGCCGAGCTCGACACGCTCTTCGGCGACGAAAGACCCGAAGCCAGAATCCTGCCTTTCATCTGCGAGCTGGTGCTCGAGTGGATGGTTGTTTTGCGTGACCAGCAATCGGCCGAAAGCTCCGTCGGAAGCGAGCAGTTCGTGAGCACAGAGCGAACACAGGATTTCCTGATCGAGAGCCTCGCCGTAAACACATCGCAAACTCAACGAGCGGAGATTTTGCTCTACTGGGAACGATTGCGAGACTTCCTTGGAGTAATCGTGAATCTTAGCGATGCGTCGTCCGATTGGATCGGCTCTCTCACCCTCGAAGAGAAGCGCGCAATGCTCACGACTCGCCGGCTCGTCAAGGATCTGATCAAACGTTTCCGCACGGCAATAAGGGCCGCAAAACAGCGTAATGGGAAAGTACTCACCACGGTTTGAAGCCGCAAAAGGAACACGTCTATGGAGGTCAACATGGAAACAGTTCGAGCGCTGGATAGGATCATTCGCTCAGTGCAGTCGCGCCCCAAAGTCTTATCGACATCCGAAAAGTTTGTGATGATCGATTGCAAAACCAGGAAAGCAACCGCTGCACGACCGTGGTTCGGATTGGGTGAAGTGAAATCGTTTCTGGTGGTGAACGAAAACTCCGATGCACGGATGGTCGAACTCAAGGTTCCGACGATCCCAGTCCAGGAGATCGAACACGATGACCCTATCGGTTTGAACTTCACCTGCTGGGCGAGTTGTCCCGAGGGCAAGGAAGAAACACTTGCCGAAGCGCTGTACGACCCGGAACTGACGCCGTCGGATAAGTTCGATCGTCTGATCGGACGCTGGGTCGACGATTTTGTACATAACGACCCCGGCGACTTCATCAGTCAATACTTCGAGAGAAAGAACACACTGCGCGACTACATCGTCGAACGTGCGCGCACGCAGATGGGTTTGAAGATGCAACTCCGGCTCGCGCTGGAAGACGAAGACAGTTCATTCGAGATTCGTGACCTCATCACCGATTCGTTTCTCATTCGGGCAAAGGATTATCACGAACCGCAGGACCTCACCATAAGCTGCAAGCTCGAGATCGAACCGTCTACAAAAATCTACGCGAACGTGTACCGGAAACGCGTTCCGGCATTGACAGACGCGCTCGTGCACGAGACGCAGTCGTTCTTCGAACGTAACGTCACGCTCGAGCAGTTTTACGATGATCTGAACCAGCGCGACATCGTCGAACCGTTGAAGAAAATCCTGAACGAGCGTCTGCGGCAGGAAGGTCGCGTACTTGGGTTCTTTCATCTCAAGAGCACCGCGATCGATTCTGCTCCGAAAGAGTTTGAGCTGGAGCGCGATGTGGAAGTCAAGGTTCAGGAGTTTCCGGAAAAGATCACGATCAAGAACCACGCGCTGATGACGCGCACCGACGTCGCGATCTACAAGAGCAAGGACTCACCGAAGCTCGGCGACTGGTTGACCGAAAAGCTGAAAAAGATCATTCCTGACACGCTGTTCTATGTGAAGTATATCGACCTGTTGATCGATTTCCTCCGCCCGGACGATGAAGAGGACAGCAGCGCGGACGCGGACTACGTAGACGCAGTTACAGAAAACGCGGACGACGAAGACGATAAGAACAAGCGACTGAAGAAGAAGATCCGCGACAGGTTAAGGGCCGAGGCGAAGGCGATTGGCTATAAACTGAAGTACCTGACGACGATTCCGGATCTGAAGCCACTGACGTGGCTCGAGCCGTTCACCATCGATGCCGGTGGACGCTTCGAGAGCAAGGTCTCACGCTTTTTTGTCGAAGTCACGATTCCAGTGACTGTGCGGTTCACGACGCTGGACAATCAGAAGATCCGCAATCTGCTGAACCGTCAGGACGACATACCCGAACGCATGCGCGTTGAAGCGCATGACGTCATCGGTCAGTTCCTCCATACAGTTGAACCCGAACGCTTTTACACGACGTTTCTGCATCCCCATCCGGATCCGAACAAATACGACGGCGCAAAGGCGATTGAACAGGACATCATCCTCAAAATCAGGGAAACGCTGGATGCATCATTTGCGTGTGAGGTAATTAGCGTTGTTCCGAAGATGGTCGAGACGGAACCGATTACTCGTTGGCTCGAGCTTCAGGAAAAAGTTTGCGACTTTAGTTTTGAGGTCACGCCGTTCAGAGGCGGTCAGGCAATCCCGTTTTCCGGCAAGTTCCAGGTTGAACACATTGCGGAAAAGGGCTGGGACAAATTCCAAAATCGGAAGTTCACTATCGACGATCTCAAGACTTATCTCGAGGCCTCTCTGTGCGCTGCCCTAAAAACGGCCTCGAAGGAGGAACTCCTGTTCAGAGGCAGTTCACACCTGAAGAAGCTTCATGATGAAATCAACAACAGGGCGGCCAGTGCAATCGAAAAGGTTTACGGCGTCGTGATCAGTATCACGATGATCGACCGGAAATTCACGCGCATCGAAACCGCGATCAATAACGAGCTCGGCGAACGCGAAATCTCTTCAATTGTCGGAGCACAGTCTCGCCGCCTCGCAGCGATCGAATCAGACTCGTTCTTTGCCGAGAAGAAGGGAGAAGAGATCCGGAAGCTGATCCAGGAGCGGCTGGACCTCGGAGTCGACGCACCGGAAGACGAGATCGAGGAACTCGAAAGCAGAATCCACGCCGAACGGGACAAGCTCAATCCCGACCTGATTCCCTCGATCGGTTCGATCGAACAAATGCTCAATCCGGATGTTCCCGCCGAAGATCGATTGCTCGATCTACCGCAGTACCGGCTGCTCAAAGAGCGTAAGAACGGCGATCAGAATGGAGAGGAGCACGACGATGAGTGACGCCTCACAACTCCCACTCTCGAGCGCGATTTCTGTCGCGCAGTTGTCGCCCGCTCGAGTGTTATTGCGCCCTTCGTTTTGGCTCGCGCAAGGGTGGTTCCTGTTGGTGTTCGTCGGCGGAGTCATTGCCTTCATTCTGCTCGCGCCTTACACCTATGAACACGTCGAGCACTTTAAGCCTTTGATCATTATGATCTACGTGCTTGCCCTCTGGGGCGCTTACCTGACGATCAAATCGATCGCCGTGCTCTACATCGAAACCGCAATCTTGAACGTAATCGACAACCGCGCGCTTGCTTTACTCAGATCAATCAAAGCGAAACAGATTACACCGATCGATCTCGATTCTCTTGAAGCCAGAGTTCTGCCGGACAACACGAGCAAGCCGGTCCCGGCGATGATCAGGTTGTTTCAGCACATCTGCAAAGAAGCGCGCGATCGGAAGTTTGAGTCGAGCGTGAACGTTCTCGATCCTTACCGTGAAGAACCTCTCGAAGATCTGTTCAAGTTACAAAACCTGCAGAAGATCGCGTTGTGGCTCGGCATTCTGGGAACTTTCATCGGCTTGATGCTCGCGATTCAGGTCGGAAACATCGGCGGCGTTCCGACCATGGCAGACTTCGCCCGGATCGTGCAGTCGATGTTCAAGGACCTCTACATTTCGTTCAGCGCGAGTCTCGCCGGACTCGAAGTCGCCGTGGTCCTCGGCTTCTTTCTTCTGCTCTTGCGGAAGAAACAGAAGATGTACTTCGAGCGAATGGAGAGTGCCGTCATCACGATGCTTTCGTTGGCCAGGAACTCGATAAACCCTGACGACTTCCTCGCGGAGTTTAGTCAGGTTTCGACGGCGATGACGCAACTCACAAACAGCGTGTCGGCTCAAACGACCGTCCTTTCCAATCGACTGGACGCTCTTCAGAAACAGATCATTGCCCAGAACGAACAGATCACGCACGGACTCCGGTCGCTGATGAGCACGGGCAAAGAATTCGATCGCTTTCTTACAACGATGACTAATGGTCAGCGCCAGTTCATCGAGGACGTTCACAGCGTTTACGACACGGTTTCGCTCAAGCGCATGGGCACGACGCTTCAGGGGACAATCGATAAAGCCGGACATCACATCGCTGACACAATCAAACCAAATGTCGCGCTGATCTCCGATCGCCTCGCGAGTTTCAATCGTTTGGTAAGCGACCTGAACGAAACACTTGCCAAGCGGTCCCGGTCGTTTTCAGAAGACATCGAAAAGCTCGGCAAGGAAGTGAAGCAGCAGACTTCCGCCAATCAAGCCGGCTTCGAATCGTTCAAACGCCAGGTGTCTGCTGAACTGTCGCGACGACCGGCGATCAGCAACACCGAAGTACAGGAGTTGCGTCAAAGCATTGCCACGCTCGATCACAGTGTTCAGCGACTGAGGTCGCAGATCTCGTCGCCTTCATCGCGTCTGATGGATAAGCTCCGGCGTCTTTTCGAAAGTTGATCGAGGGAGTTCGCCTTATGCCTCGTCTGAAAGAGTTCCTGGTAGAAGACAGCAATCAATACGGACCGGGTACGGATCTGATGGTCTCATTGATGGCGCTCTTTTTAGTGATCACGTTCACCAACGGTTTTCTCTACCGGCAGGCAGAGGCGGAGGCTGGTAAGGACCACTTCCGGTTGGCCCAGAACTCGTTCGACGCCGGCGACTTCAAACCGCGGCCGTTCAGGGAATTTGTCGACCAGCGCGCGGCGATGGATCGGATCCGCGCGATCGCTCGTGAGTACGAAACGGTGAAGACTCATTACCCTTACATTTTCGTCATTGGTCACGCGAATGAAATCGATGAGCCCAATCCGGACGATGCGTCGCCACCCGCGCGTTGGGAGCGCAACTGGAATTGGGCTGGCGAGCGTGCGGCCATGGTCTCGCGATTCCTACAGATGCAATTGAAGCCGGAAGATCGAGACAAGCTGGTCGTGGTGAGCACGGGCGAATTCGACAAGCGTGTACTTGCTCCGAAGTCGCAGGCCAACGCCTGGGTGCAAGTCGTCTTCGGCACGGAGTGGAAACCGCGGTTTGACGATCCCGTCCGCTGATTCATTTGCCAACTCTCGCACTGTTTCCCCACCTCTTTACTGTCGCTCTCATAAGTTACCTCACTGCATGGGAGTATCGCAGGGGCTAATTTGAGTCCGTGGTGTGCGTCAATTCGCTTGTTGTGCGGCAGTTCTCCGCGAACACAATCCACAAAACTCACGAATCGCGTAACCTCCGCGCCACAAATTTCGGCTGACATGCCCCCGTTCTGCGTACACAAGGGGTCACAATCGGGCGCATGCTGTCCCTCGACGCCATGCGGGGAGGGGCGGCGTTGGCGGTGGTCACGTATCACGCCCTTGGGGTGGCGCCGCAGACTGCCACATTCGGCTGGGAGTCGTGGTTACCTCGACTCACCGAGTACCTCGTCCATTACGCCTTCGCCGGAATTTATCTCTTCTTCGTCATCTCCGGATTCTGCATCCACCTGCACTGGGCAAAAACGCGCGCGGCCGGCATAGAGAAACCAGTAATCAATTTCGGGAAATTTTGGAGACGC
>DASTOZ010000072.1:0-2793 GCA_035762365.1 Pyrinomonadaceae bacterium
CGATTTCGACCGGTACCTGCTCGTCGTCGCCGTCAAACACGATGCGCCTGCCGATCGGATCCTCGTTTGGAAAGTAAAGTTTTACGAACGCGTCGCTGACGACCATCACGTGCGGCGTGTTCGCCGTATCGCTGTCGGCAAACACACGCCCGCGGCGCACGGCGATGTTCATCGCGCGGAAGTAATCCTTGCCCGCGACGGTGTAATCGGCGTACGGCTCCTCGCCGGGTTTGTACGGCGCGCGGCCTTCGATCTGAAAAGTCTGTTCGATGTCGAGGTCTGTGAGCGGCACGTTGTTCACGACGGAGACATCGCGAACACCGGGCAGAGTTTTCATGCGAGCGATGAGCTGTTCGAATACGGCCGAACGCTGTTCGGGTTTGGTGTACTTCGAACGGCTTAATGGGATGTCGAGTGCAAGCACGCCTTTCGGATTAAAACCGGCGTCGGTGTGCAGCAAGCGCCAGAAACTGTGGATCAACAGTCCCGCACCGACGAGCAACATCAGCGAGAGGGCCACTTCCGAGACGATCAGCGCGCTTCGCATCCTGTTGCGCGCGCCGTGTGACACGCCGCGGGTGCCGTCTTTCAACATGTTCCCCGGATCAGGTTTCGAGGCGTGCAGCGCTGGAGCAAGGCCAAACACGATGCCCGTCAACGTCGAGATCGCGAGTGTGAACATCAGCACGTATCGATCGAGACTGACGTCGTGGAGGCGTGGCACGTCTGTTGGTCCATACGTGACGAGTAGGTCGATGCCCCAGCTTGCGAGCAGTAAACCAAGCACGCCGCCGGCTAGCGACAGCAGCAGACTCTCGGTGAGCAGTTGGCTCGCGATTCGAGCGCGGCTCGCGCCGAGCGCCATGCGGATCGCGACCTCTTTCTGCCGTGCTGCTGCACGCGCGAGCAGAAGGTTTGCGACGTTTGCGCATGCGATTAACAACACCAGGCCGACCGCGCCGAGCATCACCAGCAGCGCTGTACGATACTCGTGCGTGATGTCTTCGTGCATCGACGTGGCATTGAAGATGACGTTGGTGTTCGAGTCAGGCGACTGCTTTTCGATCTGTCGCGAGAGTAGATCGAGATCTGCTTTTGCTTCCGCGAGGGTTACGCCAGGCTTGAGACGTGCGATGACCGAGAGGATTCTTTGCCCACGTTCTTCGCGAAGCTCCTTCGTCAAGAACGCCGCGGAGAAGATTGGCTCCCAGAAGTCCTGCTGCTCGTTGGTGATTGGAAACTCGAAACCGGCAGGCATCACGCCGACCACCGTCGTCTTGCCGCCGATGTTCACTTCGCGGCCGATGACGTTTGGATCGCCGCCGAAGCGTCGTTGCCACAGACCGTGGCTGATGACGATCACCGGTGGCGCGCCGGGTTTGTCTTCCTCGCGCGTGAAGACGCGGCCCAGGATTGGTTTCACGCGCAGCAGTGGGAAGAAGTCGGCGCTGACGGCCTGGCCGAGCACTCGTTCGGGATCGCCGCCTTCTGTAAGCATCGTGCCGGCGCCCTGGTGAGTGGCGACGTACTCGAGCGTCTTGGATGACTTCTGGATGTCGAGAAAGTCGAGGACGGAAAAACTGCCGCGACCGTCGAGCGCTTGATCGCGTTGCTCGCTTGCAAGCGTCACGAGTTGTTGCGGTTCGTCGTAAGGAAGTGGTTGCAGCAGGACGGTGTTGACGACCGAGAAGATCGCGGTGTTCGCCCCGATGCCGAGCGCGATTGCGATGATCGCGACCGCCGTCAGGCTCGGCCGCTTGAGCAACATCCGCACGGAATAAACGAGGTTCTTCCAAAGGACGTCCATGCTGTAACTCCTTCGACTAGTCGATGGCCACAACCATCAGCGCTGCGTCGTCGCGAAACGTGCGGCCGCAAAATTCGCCAACCGCGTTGAAGAGAATGTCTTTCAAGTCGTCTGCGCTGCGATGCCGGTGTTCGCACAACAATGAAATCAATCGGTCTTCACCAAACTGATCGCCGGTTGCGTCGACCGCTTCAGTTAGACCATCAGTGAACAGCATGAGGCGATCGTCGTGGTGCAGTTCCACCTCGCCTTGCGTATAACGACTGTCGGGGAACGCGCCGAGCACGCTGCCGCCCGCTTCGAGCCGCACACACTCGCCATCGTTGCGCACGAGGAGCGGCGGATTGTGACCGGCGTTTGTGAATGCGAGCGTGCGCTTCGGAATGTTCACGACACCGTAGAAAGCGGTGACGAATTTGTGCAAAGGAATGTTCGCGTAGAGCACGTCGTTGAGACGCGTGCTCACGTCCTCCGGCGAGAGATACAACGGCGCCAGCGACTTCAGCGACGCTTGAAAGTTCGCCATCAACAAGGCGGCGGGCAGGCTCTTGCCAACCACGTCGGCGACACATAACGCCGCGTGCTCGTTGTCGATGTTGAAGGCCGCCACGTAATCACCGCCGACGGTCGTTGCGGGCTGCCACTCGATTGCGACCTGAAGACCTGCGTTCGACGAGTCTCTGTTCGCCCATTGTGAGCTCGTTAGCAGGTTTTCCTGGAGTTCGCGGGCTTCGATCAGTTCACGTCTGAGCCGGGCATCGCTGTTCCTCGTGTCCGCGAGTCGATCCTGGACCGTTCTGCGTGCGCGCGCATGCTTCACTTGTTTGCGTAACGTTTGCAGCAGGCGCGGGTTCTCCCATGGTTTTTGGACGAAATCGCGGACGCCGCGACGCATCGCTTCGACGGCGAGATCGACTGTCGCCCATGCCGTCATCACCACGATCGGAAGTGACGGATCGAGTGCCTGGATGCGCGAGATCAGATCG
>DASTOZ010000073.1:0-12055 GCA_035762365.1 Pyrinomonadaceae bacterium
GGCGACATACGAGCTCGGCGGCAGTTTCAACGACGGCAAGGGCGAACCCGGCCAGTCGAACGCCGTGAGTCATGGTTGTCCCCCGGCTCGCTTCCGGCAAGTCAACGTGCTCAACACCGCGGCTAAAGCGACGACATAATCGAGCACGCCCAGTAAAGCGACCGTAGCGCATGCGTGAAGCACATGTGAAAAAGAAACTTTTAAAATTCTTCTTTTTACGTGTGTCTCTCGCCGACGCACCGCCAGTGCAAAAGGAGATTTCTACGAATGCTACTCACTGAAAAAGACGCGCGCGCCATCTGCGAAAAGTTGATGAGCTATGTGAAGGCTGACGACGCGATCGTCAGCGTCAACAGTGAAAACTACGGCCACCTGCGATTCGCTGCGAACGCGTTCACTACGAGCGGCGCCCGCGAAAACGTCAGCGTCGGCATCACTGTTTGGATCGGCGGCAAGCGCGGCTCCGCGTCGACAAACGAGATCGACGACGAATCGCTCAAATCAACCGTCGCGCTCGCCGAACAACTGGCACGCATCTCGCCCGTCGATCGTGAGTACATGCCGACGCTTGGTCAGCAAAACTACAAACCAGTCGAAGGCTACGCCGAAGCGACC
The DNA here is from genome assembly GCA_035762365.1 of Pyrinomonadaceae bacterium. Classification (GTDB taxonomy): domain Bacteria; phylum Acidobacteriota; class Blastocatellia; order Pyrinomonadales; family Pyrinomonadaceae; genus PSRF01. The sequence goes on from DASTOZ010000073.1 coordinate 616, forward strand.
TCCAACATCTCGCTAACAAGCCGCGCGAAAACGATCAACGACGCAATCGCCGCGTGCGAGAAGGCGAAAGTGATCGGCGCCGGTTTTCATCAGGCACGAGGCGGCGCGGGAGCTTCGCTAACAAAGAACGGCAACTTCATTTACGACCGATCGAGTTTGGTGAGTCTCGGAATGACGGCGCGCACGGCTGACGGAACCAGTTCGGGTTATTTCCTGCGCAACCATTTCGACGTAACGAAACTCGACACCGCGCGCGTCGCAAATGAAGCGATTCGCAAAGCGCTCGATGCGCGAAATCCGCGCGTTCTCGAACCTGGCGTGTATCCGGCGATTCTCGAACCGCAGGCGGTTGCCGATCTCGTCGGCCAACTTGTGTTCAGTTTCGACGCGCGCAGTGCGGAAGAAGGTCGGAGCCCGTTTTCAGCTCCGGGCGGCAAGACGAAAGTCGGCGAGAAAATCTTCGACGAACGGATCAACGTTTACAGCGATCCGTGGCATCCGGAATTGCCGGGCTCGAAGTCTGCGCAAGGCGGACTGCCGGCGCAGAAGATCTATCTCGTGCGCAACGGCGTGCTGGAGAACCTCGTCTACTCGCGCTACTGGGCCAGGCAGAAGAGCAAGGAAGCGACGCCTGGTCCAGTCAACAGCATCATCGAGAGTTCTGCGCCGCCCGTTTCAGTTGACGACATGATCAAGTCGATGGATCGAGGAATACTGCTCGGCCGTTTCTGGTACATCCGCGGCGTCGATGCGCGCACTGCGTTGCAGACTGGTCTCACGCGCGACGGCATCTGGTACATCGAGAAGGGCAAGATCCAGTATCCGGTGAAGAACTTCCGCTTCAACCAAAGCATCACGGCCCTGCTCGCGCCGGGCAACATCGACATGATCGGCAGACCGGAACGCGTTGGTAACTCGGAAGGTCAGGGCGGCAACGCCGCACTCCTCCCGGCGCTGAAAGTCAAAGAGTTTCACTTCTCCTCGCAATCGGAAGCTGTTTAGCTCGTTGTTGGTTTCTACCATTCGAACGGCGAGATAGCAGGTTCGTCTCGCCGTTAAACTCTCACTCACCACGCGAGATTTTTCCCGCGCGTAGCAAGGAGCATCCTCAAATGGCTGGTCATGACGAAACTGGCTTCACTCTCAAGCCCTCAATACCACAACTGTTCTACGACATCATCGCGCGAATCGTGCCCGGCACGGTAATCATCGGAGTGCTGGCTTTAACCGCCGCTGGCGCCGACCGGTCTGCTCGGGTGGTCGCGGACTGGCTTAACAAACCAGCCGGGAGTTATCCGTCAATCATCGTAACGGTGGTTTTCGTATTTGCTCTGTCTTATACGCTCGCGATCGTTTTCCTCGGTCTCTGTCATGCTATGTCGAAGCTGATTCCGAAACGCCTGAGGCCCGCTGCGCGTGATGACGAGTTCCCGATGAAGTACGACTTCATCAAGAGTCGCGATCCGTCTGCCGGTAGCAGGATTACGAAATTAACAGCCGAGCGACACATGGCTGGTATCCTGACATTCGGTTTGAGTCTCTCGCTGTTGATAAACTTTCTGATGTGGCGGACGGGTGGGTCACGGCTGACCCTTACCATGGTTCTCGGTCTCGCGATCGTGGGTAGCGTTGGCGCACATCGTTACTTCATTGACCGGCAGAACCACGCAATCAGGAACTACTGCGAATTACATTGCTACGAAGACTGGAAAGCTGAGCGTGCGATGGCGCACGAAAAACGGTGTAAGACCAATGCTTTACCAAAGCCGGATAACGGGAAGCCCGAGATTTCACCGGCAGCGCCGGCTGTGACGAATCAAGCATGAACTTCGTCATCATATTTGGGCCACCGGCCGTGGGGAAGATGCCTGCGATCCGAATTTCTAAACCACCGCAGCCCTACGAAACTGTGGAACCGCCATGATTAATGGACCGATCACCATTGGCGGTCTATCCAATCCAAGCAATCTCTCCAAGCCGAAATCCAAATTCGTCAACCACGTTTGGGACGAAGCGCGCCGCGCGAGTGACGAACGGGCCTGACCCGCCACCACTATTCGGGGCACGTCTCTTGCGCCTGCACTCCTCCGCTAAATTGCGGTTGCTCTCGCTCGTACTCCGAAACTTCGTAGCAGATACCGGCGATGAGTGAACCAGGAATCATTCGCACCCCAGGCGATCAAACGACGTCCGAGAACTCGGAGGTCAAACAGTTCTCCGAGAGATCGGAGTAGGTAAAAAGGAGTTTCGTAGCATGAAGAGGTTAGAAGTTCTATTTACCCTACTTGTAATTCTGGCGCTCGGGGCGTTTGCCTCGGCGTCAGCCCAAACGAGCAAGGGCTTCGTTACCGGCACTGTCGAAGATCCGAACGGCGCCGGAATTGCCAATGCCTCAATCAAGATCACAAACCTTACCACCGGCACTTCGCGCGACACAGTCGCCGATAGCTCCGGTAGTTTTCGTCTCGACGCGGTCGATCCGGGCGCCTACACGCTCGAAGTTTCGGCCCAGGGTTTCAAGACCGCTAAACTCGATAAGATTGAAGTCAACGCAGCACAAACCCTCAACCTTCCCATAAAGCTTGAAATCGGAAGTCCAACCGAGGAAGTCGTCGTCAGCACGGGCAATGAAGTAGTGGTCCAAAGCTCCGACGGCGCGCGCGTGAACACACTCGGCGAGCGCGAGATTCGCGACTTGCCGGTGCTCGGACTCAATCCCGTCAACCTCGTGTTCACGCTTCCGGGCGTGGCGGACGTCGGCGGCGCGAACGGTGTCGCCGCTGGCTTCGTGCAAGGGACGGAGTTTTCGATCAACGGCCTGCGTCCGCGCGGCAACAACCAGCTCATCGATGGTTTGGACAACAACGACAACTCGATCACCGGCCAGGTGTATCAACCAACCGTTCGTGACGCTTATTCACAAGTCACCGTGCTCGGCGGCGATTACTCCGCGGAGTTCGGACGCGCAGGCGGCGCAGTTGTCAACGTGATCACGCGCAGCGGTTCGAACCAATTCCACGGTTCGGCCTACGACATCATCCAGAACTCGGCGTTCGACGCGTTGACGCCGGGACAGAAGTCGCAGTCGGAACTGACGGAAGTGCCGCAGTTCAGTCAAAACACTTTCGGCTTCTCGCTGGGTGGACCAGTAATCAAGAACAAGTTGTTCTTCTTTGGCACGTTCCAGGCGGATCTCGTGCGCGCGGGTGCGGTCACAGGTCGTGCCGTGGTGCCGACTCAGAACGGCCTCAATCAGTTGCGTGCTTTGTTCCCGGCCGGCGCCAGCGCGAACCTCGATCAATATCTCGCGATCGTGGGCGATCTGCGTGGCCAAACCAACCTGATTAACGTCCCGATCGGCGGCGGCCGTCCCGACATCGAGTTCGGCACCGCGACGCGATTCAGCGCGCAACCGGTGAACACGTACGACTACCTCGCGCGAGTCGACTGGACGTCGTCGGATAAGAACAGCGTCTCGTTCCGTTATCTCGCGAACAAGCAGTTGTTCACCAACCAGTTTCCGGATCCGTCGACAGGCATCACCGGCAGCCAGTTTCCGGGTTTCGAGATCGACGTGCCCTCGCTGACGCAGAACATGTACATCAGCGACACGTACGTTTTCTCTCCCCGCACCGTAAACGAAGCTCGTTTCGGTTACGGTCGTTTCAATCTGTTCTTTGGACCACGCAACGCCGACCTGGCGACGGGTGGACCACAGTTCCTCTTCTCCGGCACGACGATCTCGACCGTCGGGCTGTCGCAAAGTTTCCCGCAAGGCCGCATCTTCAACAACTGGCAATTCCAGGACACGTTGACGCATACGCGCGGCAATCACACGTTCCGCGTCGGCGCCGACATTCTTTGGCAACGGGCGAAGCAGTTCGTGCCGATCAATACGCGCGGCACGTTGACGTTTGCTGCCGGTGGTGACTTCCCGACGTTTGGTAATTTCCTCGACGCGTTCTCCGGCGTAGGCACCGGCGCGGCGGCGAAAGTTTTTGGTCCTGGTCTCGACTATCCGAACGTCACCACGTATGCGTTTTTCATCAACGACACGTGGAAGATCAGACCTAACTTCACGCTGAACCTTGGTCTGCGTTACGAGAACTTCGGCACTGTCGCCAACAATGCGGCGTTCCCGGCGTTCACCGGTTTCGACGCTCCGTTGCAAACACGCGTCGAGCAAGAGGGAGACAACAACAACTTTGGACCACGCGTAAGCTTTGCCTGGTCACCGCACTTCGAAAACGGCTGGGTGGGAACCATCGTCGGCCGCGACAAGACAGTGATCCGCGGTGGCTTCGCAGTCAACTACGACGTGTTCTTCAACAACATCCTGAGCAACATCATGGCCACGTCGCCAAACGCGTTAGGCACGACGGTGCAAGGCGCGAATGTTGGCGGCCGTGGTATTCCAAACTTCACGGAAGCGGCGCTGCCGCAGACGTTGGTCGCGAACCCACAGGCCGGACAGAACGTCATCCCGGCCGATCTGAAGAACCCGCAGACTTACGTTTGGAACTTCGGTATTCAGCGTGAACTGCCGGGTCACAACGTTTTGGACGTGGCTTACGTCGGTACTCGCGGAACACACCTGTTCATCAACGAGCAGTTGAATCCGGGCGTGCCGGGCAGCCCGAATGCGAATGGTCGCCTGTTTGGGACGCGCGGTTCGGTAATCGCGCGCACGAACGGCGGCGACTCGCAGTATCACGGTCTGCAAATGCGTCTCGAGCGTAGTTTCAGAGACCGCTTCCTTTATCGCGCGACGTACACGTTCCAGAAGACGATGGACAACACGAACAGCGAGATCTTCGCGACGACGGGCGGCAACAGCGTCGGCTCGGATGCGAGCGATCGTCGCGCCGACCTCGGCGTGTCTGACTTCGACGTTCCGCACATCTTTACGTTGTCAGGATTGTGGGACATTCCGGGAGTCGGATCCGGCTTCTGGAAGGAGTTGACGGGTGGGTTCCAGTTCTCGTCGATCTGGCGTTACCAGTCAGGAAACGTTTCGTCGCCGTTTGTCACTGGCTTCGACCTGAATGGCGATCTCAGTGGCACAAACGATCGACCGTCGATCGCGAATCCGTTCGCAGCGGCGACGTCGGTGGGCTTTGCCAATTCATTGGCTGCGGCCCAGGGATGCGACGCGTCGGGCACGGGCTTCTTCGACATCAACTGCAATCCGGTGACACTCAACGACGTCCGCTATCTGGTCGATCCTTCGATTCGGACCAACATCGCGGGCCGCAACACGTTGCGCGCGCCGGCTTACAACACCTTCGACATGAGCCTGCAACGCTCGTTCAAGATCCCGTTCACTCCGTGGGAAGAGGATCGTTTTGAAATACGGTTTGATTACTTCAACGTGTTCAATACGCCGATCTTCCGTTTCGAAGTTGGCGGGTTCTCTGACGGCGACGTGACGAACCCGAACTTCAACCGGCCGGAACTCAATTCGGGCGTGTCGGTTGGTGCGAGCGGTGCACGTTCGGGACGATTGCAGTTGCGCTACGTTTTCTAGAGAGCGGTGTAGCCTGATCTAAACTCCCCGCAGCGGGGTTACGAGGGCGGCTTCTTGATTGGGGCCGCCCTCTTTTTCGTTTATGATTCGCCGAATTCGTATTGAAGATGCGTATCACGACCGAGATCTTAAATGTCCCGGCGGATTCTGCCGAGGCGGTTGAGTTGATTGGCGAGCTCGACGAGCACCTGTTGGGCCATCCGTATCCACCGCAGAGCCGGCATGCGTTCAGCGTGGAGAAGTTATTGCGCGAGCAGGTCGTGTTCTTTGTTACGTGGTACGAGGGCCGGCTTGCCGGGTGCGGCGGGATCAAGATGTTCGGCGATTATGGCGAAGTGAAACGCATGTTTGTCCGGCCGGAGTTTCGTGGCAAGGGATTGGGAAAGTTAATGGTTCGCAACTTAATGTTGTACGCCCTGCGCAACGGCGTGAATGTTCTGCGGCTGGAAACGGGCATTTATGAAGTTGAAGCGATTGGCCTATACGAACGCTGCGGCTTTGTGCGGCGCGCGCCGTTTGGCGAGTACGTCGAAGATCCGATGAGTATCTATTTCGAAAAGAAGGTAGAACAACTTGAGCGTTGAAGGATTAGAGATACGTCGCGCTGAACCCGACGATTGTTCCGCGATCTACGAGATGTTTCGTTCGCCGAAGGTGTACGAAGGCACGCTGCAAATCCCGTATCCGTCACGGGAACAGTGGCGCAAACGAATCACGGAGACTGACAGTTGCTACAACCTTGTGGCCGTGAGCGGCGAGCATGTGATCGGGATGTTCAGCATCGACACGTTTCCTCACAAACCTCGCCGGCGACACGTTGGCATCATCGGGATCAGCGTTAGCGATGCATGGCAGGGCCAAGGCGTGGGGAAGGCATTGATGCAGGCGGGCGTCGATCTGGCGGATAAGTGGCTGAACCTGACGCGTCTCGAGCTCGAAGTCTACGCCGACAACGAAGCTGCGATTCGACTGTACGAACAGTTCGGGTTTGAGCGTGAAGGAGTGTTGCGGCAACACGCGTTTCGGGACGGGCGGTTTGTCGATTCGATCGTGATGGGCCGTTTGCGTTCGTAATGAAGATTTTAATTATCGGCGGGACGAGTTTTGTCGGTCGTCATTTTGTGACGGCGGCTGTGATGCGAATGAATTCTAAAACACAGACCTACAGGATTCTTTCACTAACGTTTCTGCTGTTGTCGTCGATCTCCGTCGCCGCGCAGGGAATCGATCGTGACAAGATCGTCGCGCAGTTGGAGACTCAGCGTTGCGTCGATCTCGAAGAACGAAAACTGAAGGTCTGCAAGTTCGACTACGAGGCTGACGGCCGCAACATCGAGGCGATCGCGATCTTTCCGATCGCGCCAGGCAAATACCCGGGCCTGCTGTTGCTCCCCGGTTTTGAAGGAACCGCGAAGACGATGCTCGGCATGGGCTCGTTCTTCGCGGGACAGGGATTCGCTTGTCTCGGCGTGACGCCGCCGGGTTTCGGCAAGTCGGAAGGCAAACGCGACTTCATGGGCCCCGATTCGATCGACGCGTTCGCCACCGGATTCCGTAAATTCCGCCGCGAGCCATACGTCGACTCGACCAGGATGGGCATCTTCGGCTACTCGCGCGGTGCGATGGCCGCATCGTTACTCGCGCCAAAGTTGGGCGGCGAGGTGAAAGCCGCCGTGTTCGGCGCGGGTGTTTACGATTTCAAACGCGCTTACGACGACACAAAGCTCGACGGCATCCGTGAGAACATGAAAGCGGAGACCGGAATGACCGAAACCGCGATCAACGAACGCTCGTCGATCCTGCACATGCAGAGGCTCAAGTGTCCGGTGCTTATCCTGCATGGCGAGAACGACGCCAACGCGCCGACGAGCCAGGCGTTTCTGTTGCGCGATCGGCTGGCGGAGCTGAAGAAGGAGTTTGAGTTCAAGATCCTGCCCGACCACGTGCACGGTCAAATCAAAGGAGACTTTCTAACGCTCGTGCTCGATTTCCTGAACCGCAAACTCAAGGGCGCATCGAACACCCCGAAGCTGGCGTGAGTCTCATGGGTACTCTCGTTGGAAAGATCGCTTAGTTGCCGGCGCAACGCGCGCTGCCGGACGCGGTAAACCCCCTTTCACATGTGACTCGCGCTTCCGGGCAGCCAAATGGAAAAAGAATGTTCTTAAAATTCTCTTTCACATGTGTCTCTCGTTTGCGCTACCCCATTCCAAACGACATTTTCGTAGCTACGCTTCGACGGGCGGCTTCCAGTACCAATCCCAGTCCTTCGAATCTTTATTCACACACTGGCTGTGCAGGTCCTGTTTTAGACTGACCGCCCAGACTTCCGGCAAACCGTTGTTCTGCCCGCACGCCGTGATCTCATAACCAAACATCGACTCTAGATAATCACCCGGCGACCAGGGCCACCACTCCGGCCCACCCGGCGCCGACTGCTGGCTCTGATAAAACTTGTAATCGTTTCTGATGATCCAGATACAGCCGCCCTTCTGTCCCCCCATTTCAACCGCGGCGATGTTGCGGACCTTTCCGGCCTTGTTCCAGTCAGGACCGTGCCATTGTCCCCACTCGCCGCCTTTCACTTTCTGAAACATGCACCAGAGCTGCTGCTTGTCGTCAATGCCCCACAACGCGCCCTGACCGTTGCCCTGTTTGCATCCGCTGACTTCGAGCCAGCGCGAGTCTTCCGGCGTCTTCGCCCAGTTCTGCCAGGGCGAGTAAGCGCCGGACGGCGTAACCTGATAGCAGCCGATCAGGGTGCCATCCTCGGTGATACCCCAAAACTGCAAACCATGATTGCTCGAGAGCTGCGTCGCGGAAATTTTTATGAGCTTGGTGGTATTCGGCAGGTTGTTCCAACCCGGACCCTGCCACGGATGCCAATCGCCGCCCGGCGAGGCTTGCCACGTCGTCCAGATCTGATGCTTGTAGTCGAGCACCCAGAGCTGCACACAGCCGTCGTAACGTTGCGCGGCGGCGAGCTCGTAAACCTGTTTCGGATAGTTTTTCTCGGCCCAACCGGAGCTCATCCAGTTGCTCCATGCGCCGCCCGGTGTTTTCTGATAGATGGTGTGCAGCGTGCCTTTGAGATCGACGCCCCAGAGTTGCGCACCGCGAGTTCCGCCGTGCTGGCAGGCTGTGAGTTTTACTAACACGGGTGCGTTATGCCATGACATACACGCTTCTCCTTTCGCACGTAGGTACGATGTGTGTCAGTCAGCGTTAGCGAGCAGCGAGGCTTGAGCTTTCGAGAAAACCGTCCACTAGATTGCACGTGGACTAAGACGGACTCGGAAGGTCGCGTGGTGCGAAACGGTTTGGAATCCGGTTTAATGCGACCGGGGCGCATAATACATTGCGTCCAATAGACGGTCAACTTCCATGTTAGACTGCACCCGAAAATCTTCTATCCATAATGACTGACGAGAAAAAGACCCGCGTCTCAGGCAATGGCGAGACGTTTTATCAAGGACCCAGCCGCATTCATCTCGCCGCCTTTCCGCCGAAGGAAAGATGGAACGACTGGACTGAGCTTGACTCGCGCGCGTGGCCGAAACGCGTCGAACGCCGCTACTCGCTCGTTCCCACCACCTGCTTCAATTGCGAGTCGGCGTGCGGTCTGCTTGCGTACGTCGATAAGGTCACGGGCGAGGTTCAGAAGTTCGAAGGCAACCCCGAGCATCCGGGCTCGCGTGGTCGCAATTGCGCGAAAGGTCCGGCGACGCTCAACCAGGTAACAGATCCCGATCGCATTCTTTATCCACTCAAACGCACCGGCAAACGCGGAGCGGGACAATGGGAACGCACCACGTGGGACGAAGCACTCGACACGATCGCTGCGCGTATTCGCAAAGCCATCGTCGAGAATCGTCGTCATGAGATCATGTATCACGTCGGCCGGCCCGGCGAGGATGGTTTTACGGAACGCATTCTCGCGGCGTGGGGCATTGACGGTCACAACTCGCACACAAACATTTGTTCGTCGGGCAGTCGTGAGGGTTATCAACTGTGGATGGGCCTCGATCGTCCGAGTCCGGATCACGCAAACGCGAAAGTCATCCTGCTAATCAGTGCGCATCTCGAATCGGGCCACTATTTCAATCCGCATGCGCAGCGAGTGATCGATGGGAAAGCGAATGGCGCGAAACTCATCGTGTTTGATACGCGACTCTCGCACACCGCAACGCACGCAGATTACTGGCTGTCGCCATATCCGGGATCGGAAGCGGCAATAGTGCTGGCCATCGCGAACTATCTCATTCAAAACAATCTCTACAACCGCGAGTTTGTGAAGAAGTGGTGGAACTGGCAGGAGTTTCTGACTGCCGAAGGCGTTGAGGTTGACTTCGGAGTGTTTGAAACGCGGCTAAAGACGATCTACGAGCAATACACGTTCGAATTCGCCGCGGCGGAGTCGGGTGTCGAGACGAAGGTCATCGAAGAGATCGCGAAGCTGGTGGCGACGGCGGGCACGCGCTTTTCGAGTCACAACTGGCGCAGCGTTTCGTCGGGCGTGAGCGGCGGGTGGTCCGTTGCGCGCTGTCTGTTCATGTTGAATGCATTGCTTGGTGCTGTTGCAACTGAAGGCGGCGTTTATCCAAACGCGTGGAACAAGTTTGTGCCGCGCCCGATCTACACACCACCGCATCCGCAGATGTGGAACGAAACGACGTGGCCGCGCGAGTATCCGCTCTCTATGAACGAGATGTCGTTCCTGCTGCCGCACTTTTTGAAAGACGGCCGCTCGAAACTCGACGTCTACTTCACGCGCGTCTACAACCCGGTCTGGACCAATCCCGACGGCTTTTCATGGATCGAGATGTTGACCGATCCGGAACTCGTCGGTTGTTACGTCGCTTTGACGCCGACGTGGAACGAGACCGCTTACTACGCGGATTACGTTCTGCCGATGGGCGTCGGCTCCGAGCGTCACGATCTGCACTCGTACGAAACACACGATTCGCAGTGGCTTGGTTTTCGTCAGCCCGTGATGAAAGCGATTCGCCAGCGCGACGGCCACAAGATCGACGACACGCGCGACGTGAATCCCGGTGAAGTTTGGGAAGAAAACGAGTTCTGGCTCGAGCTGACGTGGCGTATCGATCCCGACGGCAGCCTGGGCATCAGGCAATACGCGGAGTCGAAAAAAAATCCGGGCACACGACTCGGAGTCGACGAGTATTACGCTTGGATCTTTGAGAACTCCGTTCCCGGTTTGCCCGAGCGCGCCGCGAATGAAAGCCTGACGCCGCTCGAATTCATGCGCCGTTACGGGGCGTTCGAAGTCAAACAAAAGATCGGAAGGATTTACGATCAAACAGTGGACCCGGAAGAGCTCGACGACGTACAGGAAGACAGTTTCGGACGCGTGTTCACTCGCGCCGCGAAACCCGCGGGACCAAACATCGTCCCGCTGCCGTCGCCTGACGGCGACCGAGACGGACGTCGACTCGTCGGCATCAACGCCGGCGGCGAGATCAAGCGCGGCTTCCCCACGCCGAGTGGTCGTTTGGAGTTCTATTCGTCGACGATGAACAGTTGGGGCTGGCCCGAGTACGCGATTCCGGTTTACATCAAGAGCCACGTGCATCCGGACAATCTCGATGACGACGAAACGATCCTGATCTCGACGTTTCGTCTTGCGGTGCAGATTCACACGCGCAGCGCCAACGCAAAGTGGCTCGACGAGATTGCACACACGAATCCGTTGTGGATTCACCCCAGCCACGCAAACAAACTCGGCGTACGCACCGGCGATCTCGTGCGCGTCGAGACCGAGATCGGTTATTACGTCGTTGCGGCGTGGGTTACGGAAGGCATCAAACCGGGCATCGTCGCGTGCAGTCATCACATGGGTCGTTGGAAACTCACTGACGAAGGTCAGCGACAGTTGATGGCGACGGTGAAGTT
>DASTOZ010000074.1:0-3270 GCA_035762365.1 Pyrinomonadaceae bacterium
GAAAGAGGCGTCGGCGTAACTCGGCGGTGACGAGAGCGAGAACAGGTACGTCGCGATGTCGCGCGCGTCTGATTCCGTCAGCCGGAAGTTCGGCATGACGGTCATGTTCTGCACCTGCAACTCCGCGCCGTCGTTCGGGCAGCGTGAATGCAGTTCGGTATCGAAGAGGAACGGCAAACCCTTTTTCGCGTAATCTTCCTGAGTCAGATCGCGTTTTTCTTTCGGGCAATATGGTGCGACGCGCTCGCGCGGGTTGTAGATCCAGCGAACGATGTAATCGAAGTTTGCTTTCTCGCCGACACGCTGGAGGTTCGCGGCGAAGTGTCCGCCCATCGTGTTGTCGCCGGCGCCGATCGAGTGGCAGGCCAGACAACCGCGAGTTTCAAACAACTCTTTCCCATGACCCGCGTTGCCGCGTGGTTGAGTTGGCAGCGTGTTGGTGAAGCTGTCCTGCCACAGGTACGCGGCGATCGCTTTGATCTGATCGCTCGCGTCTTTGTCGCGCATGTCCTGACCGTCGCCCGTGTGCGAGGCGAAGCGCCAGAACGTCGGCATCTTCGTGCCGGGTCGAAACTCCTGCGGATTGTCCAACCAAACGGGCACCCACTCCCGGCGCAACTTCACGCGAACGTCTTTCAGGTTCGGCCCGACCTTCTTCTGGTCCTGCATCATGTATTTCGCCTGCAGGCTCAACTGGTCGACACGCGCCGCGAGCAGACTGTTCGTGACGCGAATGGCGTCTGCCTGGGCCAGCAGTTTGGTCGCGTCTTCGGCGCTGGTGTTTTCGTCCTGAGACTTCAGCGTGACGGAGCGAATCTCTTTTTCGTTGGCGGTGATCTGGTCCTGAAGCTGTGTGATCAGTGCGCGCGTGCTGGCTAGTGAATCCGTTTCGCGATCGAAACCTTCGTAGCGATGACAACCCATGCAGCCGCGCTCGGAGAAGAGATCGCGACCGAGGTTCAATGTGTCGGCGCCCTGCGTTACGCGATCGCTTGCGTGACACTGCTGGCAGCCGGCCTGGATGTTCTCTTTTTCAAACATCGGCCAGAGCCAGAAACGATGACGGCCGTGGCCTTTGGTTTCGCTGGTGGTGGCCCGACCGTTCCCCCAGTGACAACTCGAGCAACCAAACTTCTCGGGATTGTGCAGCCGCAGCACTTCGCGATCGGGGTGACTGACAAACGCGCGCGCGAGGGCGTCGGGCTTTGCGTTGGGTCCACCCGTCGTCATGCTCGCAGGCGTGATCTCCAACGGCTCACGAATACCGGCGTGACAGACTTCGCAGCGGTCGACGATGTTGTAAGCGTTGACGCTGATCTGATGGCCGAGGATCGAATAGTCGTAGGCGGCCATCTTGCTCTTCAGACCGTCGATCGCGGCAGGCCCGAGCCCGATCAATTGGTTCTTGAGATACTCATCGCGCTTTCGCGCCAGTTCGCCGGGCGTCTTCGAGAGCTCGGCGCGTCGTGCCAGGCCCTGGGCTTTTTGTTCGCGCAGATCGTCGTAGAGTTTTTCCAGTTGAGCGTAGTTGAGACGCTGGACCTGCGTGGACCTGCCGTCGTCGGTCGGGATTTCAACCTTGACTTGCTGATTTCGTTTCTCCTCGGCCTCGCGTTTGTAGCGCTCTTTGGCGGCGCCGGTTGAAGTCTCGACGTTGTAATTGATGACGGTGAGACGTCCGCGCTGGTTCTGGAACGTGTCGGTAATCGCGTCAAGTTTTGCCTGGGCTAGTTTGACTTGCGCATCGATTTCCTTGATCTCGGGTTCGACCTCTTTTGCCGCGGCCGTCGCTTCGTCGTCGAGCTTTATGTACTCCGGACTCGTTTTGATGTCACTCTCGCTCTTTCCGGCGTTGGCTTTGATACTGTCGAGGTAGCGCGTGTAGCGACTGACGAATTCGCGCTGCATCGACTTCCAGGGCCGCTGACCAAAGGCTTCGTCGTAAAGCGCCCAGGCGATGGAGGCCGTCATCAGTAACGCGCAAACGAGCATCCAGCCGCTCGTCGAACGAGTAACGATTGGATCCTGAGCAGGTAACTCCGCTTCCCTCTTAATCAACGATTCGCCAGGCGCTGGTGAATCAACCACTGTGATCAGCCCTCCATAGAAAACAGCTTCAAATGTTGAACCAGGGAGTTACCCAGACGTACTTGATGGTCAGCGTCAAACGCAAAATCAATTTCACCGGCAACGCGAGCAACACACTCACGGCAAAAAACTGGAACGTCAAATACTGTAGCAAGCTGGTGCGCGCGAAGATCTTCTGCTCAAACTCGTTCTTCGGAAACAAATTCCGCGAAAAAGGACGGCGGAGACGAATGCGCTTGAAGTCGACCGTCATCAGCCAGTGGAAAAACAGCGCACCGACCAGGTAGAAGCCGCTCACCACGATCAAGCCAAAAATAAACTTAAACGGATCCTCCGCCAGAAAACCAAGATGCAGCGCCTTGCCAACTGCACTCGTCGCGATCATGTCGTGCAAGTCGACGTTCTTGTCGAACACGACGGCATTGTGGTCCCACGTCTGTCCGGGCCAGAACCAGATCCAACCCGGTCCGCGAATAAACGTCCCAATCACGATCAGCACGATCCACATCAAAAAGCCCGCGCCAAACATCCACAGCGCGAACCGTCGCTGCTTCAACGTGTAGTAACCGTTGCCCAGCGGGTTTGAGTCGACGTATGGAAACACCATCAACCCGATCATGATGATCGACGGCATCACGACGCCCGCGATCCATGGATCGAAATAGACGAGCATCTCCTGAAGGCCGAGGAAGTACCACGGGGCCTTCGAAGGGTTCATCGTGAGGTTTGGGTTCGCGGGTTCTTCGAGCGGAGCGTTGAGCGTGATCGACCAGACGAACAGAACGATCGTGACGATCAGCGTTGCCAAAAACTCGACGCGCACGAGATACGGCCAAACGTGAATCTCACGAGCCCAACCCGGCCGCCACGGTTCAACCTTTCGGTGATGCGTCTTCGCGATTTTCGGGTCCTGCTCGAGTTCTTCGATGAGACGGTCGTTGGCTACTGCCTGTCTGATGCCCAGCCACGTGAAGAACGGCACCAGAAACAGCATCGCGACGATCGGCACGTTGTCGGGAGCAGAAGAGATGATCCAGAGCTGGTGCCAATCGTCGACGTTGATCGCCCAAAGAATGACGATCACCAGAAGCGCCCCCAAAATCGTCCACTTGTTAATGAATCTTTTCATCAACTATTTACTCATCTGTCTCTTGCGCCTTTTTGCGTCTTCTTTTTGTGCCT
>DASTOZ010000075.1:0-4028 GCA_035762365.1 Pyrinomonadaceae bacterium
CCAACGCATCGACAAACGACTTGTCCGAGATTCTCGATTTGCTCTCGGCGGTGCAACTGCCGCACGAAGGAGTCGCGGAAAACATAGACAACTTTTTCGTCGCGCGCGATGCGTCGTCACGACTTATCGCCACGATTGGGATGGAACGACACGGCAACACCGCGTTGCTAAGATCCGCCGCGGTTGTACCGCAGTATCAGGGCTGTGGAATCGGTTCTCAATTGACCACACATCTGCTTCAACGTGCGACCAGCGAGGGCGTCGAGCGGGTCGTGCTGTTGACTTCAACCGCTAGCGAATTCTTCGCGAGGCATTTCGGGTTTTGTGAAACTCCCCGCACTGCTTTCGAGAACGAGTTGGCGGCGTCATCCGAATGGAACCTGCCGCGATGTTCGAGCGCGGTGTGCATGAGTCTGGCGTTGAAATAACACAGCGTATCAGCTTGCTCTTAACGTTCGGTGGGTTTAGATTTCGTTACGGAATCAAGAGACCGGGCCTTCGGTGTGGCCCAGTAGCGAACTAACTCTTGCCGGACGAGCCATCGAACGGCAGGAGCCAAAAATGACCCACGCGTGGCTGAAACAGGCGTGGGTCGTTCGCTAATATTACGCGCTGTTCATCGTCTCTGATTGAATTCTAAGTATCGAAACGCCTTCATTTGCCTGGTAAAAACCGTCCTGTCCGTCGATACGTTTCATCTTGTCTTTGCCTCGATGATGAAGCGCAACGACCTCCCAGGCGTTCGATTCAAACACGGGACTGCCGGAATTTCCGGGTTCAGTCGGAGTGCGATAGTGGACCAGCGTGTCGTTGCACGCGACGAGCTCGTTGTCTTGCAGCGATAGTTCCAGATCGCGTCCCTGCGGGTGCCCGATGATGTACATGCGAGGCGCGGGCTTGCCCATCTTCACGGCTGATTTGTGCAACATCAGCGGCGCTGCTTTCGGTTCCTGCTTCAACTTAAGAAATGTCGCATCGAGCTGAGTGTACGGCGATGACCAGCGGACCTTGTCTTCCACTTCCAGCACCTCGCCCAGCGCCTGAAAATTCACCTGACAGTCCTGCGGATAGATCGCGAGCGGATTCGCGACCTGGCTGATGACATGATCGTTGGTCAGCAGCAGCACGCCCTGGTCGCCCGGAAAGAAATCCGACGCCTTCACCAACCAACCTGTGCCATGACCTTGTCCGTTACGCCGTTCGATACGCGCGATGGAATTGCACTGGTCCAGGCCCTGCTTGTACCACTTGTAGGTCTGCATCTTGTCGGTCCCGAAGATCGCTTCGAGGTTTTGCATGTTGTCCGCGAGGGCTTCGGCTTCGGCCTTCAACTGTTTCGGGTCGCCTTGCAACGTCGCACCGGACCTTTCCAGATGCGCCGAGCGAAGCGCCGGAAGCAGCAGGCTTCCCGGTGGTTCCGAATCCTTCAATTGCCATACTTGTTCGAACTGTCGTAACGTGCTGAAGATCTCGAACGCATCGGCTTTACCGCTGTCGACATACATCCGCACCGTCGGCCCCGCCTTCTCTGCTTCGCCGAGTGCGACGTAGGCTTCGATCTTGGTGGCCAGGTCCCATGGCTCTAAAGGCTCGTCGCGGTTTTGTTCTTCCGCTTCAATTGCGACGAGGATCTGTCGCGCCAGGTCTTCCGGCGCAGGTTGTCCCAGCATCGGAAACCCGTCTCGCTTTGCTCGCGCGAGTAGCGCCACGGCGTTAATTCCGTGAAACCACGTCTTCGCCGGATTACGTTGATACACCTCGAGGTACTCTCGCACCGCATGGTCGAGGTTTGCGCGGTTCGCAGCCGAAGCCGGATCGTTCTTGTTGACGTAAACCTGCTTGTAGATGCGGCCGAGAAGCGCGCGTGCCTCGTTGTAGTCGAGCGAGTTCTCCGGCGCCTTTTGCGCGACGGATCGCGCCAACATCTCGGCGGGCGTAAACAACCCCTGATCGACCAGGGCCTGTGCGTACTGTCGTTGGACGGCCAGTGAATCGAGACCGGAACGAACGATCGCCTCCGCGAGTTGGACCATCGACGCGAACTGTCTCTTGCGCCGCAACAGGTAGAGCAATTGCCGCGCGAACCTTTCGTCCATCGGTGACGACTCGGATCTGATCCGCGCGACAGTCTCCTCGCAGAGTTCGGCGACTTCACCCCACTTGAATCGGTTGAGCGCTTCGGCAAATCGTGACTGAAGGTCGGGATCGTCCCACGACATGTTTGCCTCCCGGTTGAGGTAGCCTCTTCGTGCTACGGACTGGCTTTCAGGATGCGCGCCATTACTGTGAGCGCGCCGAGATGATAGGCGTTGTGATCGGCAGTCAAGAGTGCTTCGCGCAGGATCGTCTGACCGTCGCCGTGAGGAATTTTCGCGTGCAGATCGGTTGACGGATTCTCTACCAGCGTTTCCATCTGTTGCAGGTCTTTGCGAAACTCGTCGACCGTTTTTTGCCAGGATGCGGTTGTTCCGAGATCGTCCGGGTTGGGCCAATAGCCCTTGGGAAACTCAGGCGAAATGTGGTCGGGGTCGCGGCTGAATTCGAGTATGTCCCACTGCGCAAGCCGCATGTGCTCCAACACCTGCCACGGCGTATACGGCAGCCCTTCAACCTGCCGGTTGCACAGATCCGCCGGAAAGCTATTTACAAAGTCGTCGAACGACATATGCGCGCCACCGCCTCGCAGAAGGTAAAGCACGTGCTTTCGTAACGAGTCGTCTTCAGGGTTGCGTGACATGACCTTTGTTCCTCGAGATCTCAACTCGCGTTGGACGTATTGAACACAACTTGATCGTGGCGCCAAAGCTTCTGAAAGAAGTCTTGTGGAATGAACGGGTCGGTCTCGTTCACAACTTCGACGATCTGTGCGATGTTCCTCTGCCCGTCAATCGCCTCGTACAGTTGTTTCTGTGGCTCGTTGATGATGAGGTACAAATCGGGAAACACGTGCGTCTGGTTTATCAGCACACCGGCGGCGCCCGCCGGAGGATTCTGTGTCGCGCACGCCGTGAATGGCATACGAATCGGCACGTACCGCAGGTACTCTTCCTCGAAACTAATTTTCCGCTCGTCGTGATCCGCATCGGTGCGATAAGCAACGAGACTATGGTTCGCCATCAAGCCTCGCCATAGTTCCATCGCCGCAAACCGCTCGCGCTCCGGTAATTCACTCAAGCGGCTGGCATGCGGTGTTCGCGACATCATGCCGCATTGAGGCAGGTAAGCCGCTTGCCAGTACCAGCGTCCCAGCACGAGTCCACTGCCTTCAAGAAAGTCGTACAACTGCGGCGCCGAGTACGAGCGATCGCGCGGATTCAGCAGCGCATCGGCAAGTGCGTCGCCATTGAACTCCCGCGAACCGCCCTGTGCCGCCAGTACTTGATGGTTTGGCGGCAACAGCTTCAGCACCGAAATCAGATCGCGAATCTCCTCGAACGACGTCCCGACGCCGAGCCGACGGCAGTATTCCTGCATCATGTAAACACCGGTGCGGCCGTACGGCGCGTAAACCATCAGGTACATCGCGCCGTTGCGCTTCAACACCGATCGAAGCGCGCGCAGACCAGCATCGGGATCGGCGAGGTGATGGAGCACGCCGGTACAGATGATGTGATCGAACTCGCGACTCAAATCTCCGGCATTTTCGATTGGCACTTGCCGCACGTCGAGGTTCGTCAGATTGTACTTCTCTTTTAAGTAGTTGGTGTGATCGAGACTCGTCGTACTGACGTCGATCGCAACAACGCGCGCCGCCGGATGACAAAGCGCGTACTTCGCGGCTTGCCACGTTCCGCATCCCGCAATCAGTACGTCCAGATCGTCGCGGTATTCCCGCTTCGGCCAGAGCAGATAAAACTCCGACCGCCGGACATTTTCGTCTTTGTAAAGCTCGAGCGCGGGATCGAGGTTCTCGAGCGGAGGTGGAAACGGATGGTTAGTGTAAAACTCGCAGATCGGATCTAAGGTTTCAGAGCTCATAGGTGTTTAGGCTTCTTGAGAAAGTGGTCGGGGATTATACACCGCGAATG
>DASTOZ010000076.1:0-2778 GCA_035762365.1 Pyrinomonadaceae bacterium
GTCGATGGCGATCGAGTTGTCGGGGGTCATGTAGTCTACGTTGCCAGACCAGTTCGTGATGATCGCGGGCTTCCCCAGGCTCATGGCTTCGGCGGGAGGCGCCCCGAAGCCTTCGGATCGATGCAACGAGACGAAACAGTCGCAGGCTTTGATTAGCGAAGTTATTTCGGCGCGGTTCATGACGCGATCGATTAGGAAAACGTTCTCGCGTCCGGTCATCTCTTCCCGCACCGCCTGCATCAACGGCTGGCGATAGTCAGAATTGTTGAACTTCATTACCAGTCCGACACTCGCATCCGCGCCGTCAAACGCCGCCTTGAACGCGCGCAACACACCTAGCGGGTTCTTTCGTTGCAATACGCTGTTCGTGTCGAACATCGCCAGAAACAGGTAGCGATCTTCGGGCAAACCAAGTTCGCTGCGTGAAAGACTGGCGCCTTCGCTCAACAGAACCACCGGCCGCATGAGCACCACGCGCGCGGTCGACTTGCGCGAAACAGCATCGGCGATGAACTGCGTTCCCGCCCATACCTCGTCAACAAATTCAAACGCCTCCAACCACTCATCCGGCAACTCCGGCAACTCCCAGAACCACTGCGCCACCACGTATCGATCGCCCAACAACGTCGCCGGCGCCTGCGATCGCAAATGCAGACTCTGGTCCGGATTCATGAACACGATCGTCGTGTCGTAATTCGATCGAGCGACTTCTTTGTGCGTCCATGAATAGTCAGTGTGTTGCGAGTAGTTTCCGCTCTCGACGTTGATGATATTGAACGGAATGCCCGCGGTCTCGATCGCCGCCGCCATCCCGCGGGCGACGACGCCAAGTCCCATTTCAGCGCGAATGTAAGCGATGAGATTGATGCCCGGCTCGAAAGATCGGCGAGGATTTGCGCGAAAGTTTTTCTTGGCCCGGATGAGACGCGCTAACTGGTATTCGTTTAATCGATCGTTGAGACTTCTTCTTACTGACAACGGCAACACTGAACCTGCGGCACGTTTTAGTTTGCGAAACGTCGACAAGCTCGTCTCACCCCAATTGGCCGATAGTTGTTCCGACCGGCAACTCGCGGCCGTGCAGTACATCGGCGCCCCACGTCCAGGACGCCTGGTTGCCGTGCGAGACATGCCGCAGATAGTGAATGGCCTCGTCGATGTTCGCGAATTCCGGATCGCGTGGCTGCGTCTCCGACCCGGCGCGCTTCAACTTGCCCACGACCGAACTCAACCGCGTCCGCCACGCCGGCCGCGACTCATTCGCAACCTCGTCGCTAAGTCCGTGCTGCACGAGCAGCGCATGCATCTCGCTGCGTAGTCGCGGATCGCGCACGTCGGTAATCTCGACCGCATTCGCCCGCAGATACTTCTGCACGTCGACGTCAATAAACTTCGAGCTGCCTGTCTCCTTTTTATAGATCAGATACTCGTTATACGCGGCGTTCGTCGACGTGATCAGCGACGGAATCGGCGTCGCGTAATTGCGGACGGCATTGTCGACCGGAAGGTTGGCTTCAAAGTCGTTCGTGTCCGGCGTTGCCTCACCGCGCGACGCGCTCGCGCCGTTGCTGCGGTCGAGCGCGTAGTGAAACAGCGGCGACATGTCGTAGAAGAGAACCGACTCTTCAATATCGAGACACCGGAAACAGAAATTGAAATCGGGCGCGATCGAGGTGAACACGTTTCCAAAGCGCTGCCGAATCCTGTCGAACACGCGGCGCGGGACGATGCAGTTCAACATGCGCGGCAGCCCGTGATGCAGCACCGCGTCCGCGAAAAGCGAGATCAGCCGTTGCGATTCGACTTCCAGCAGCTTCCCCGTGACTTGATACTGCTCGACGCGGATCGGCCGCGCGTCATCGCAGATCCGATCGTGGTTATACGTGATGACTTTGTCGGGATAGATTGCCGCAAGCCCGAGCACGTCTTTGAGCGCGCCGTCGCGAAACATCATGCGATCGGTCAGGTAAGTGAAGTGAGTCGCATCGTAATCGGCGAGCGCTTGATTGATGGCCCATTCCCAGTGCGCGGGCATCGCGAATGGTTGCGGCGGCCGCACGTAACGCACGCGCGAGTCGCCCAGCGACGCGCAGAAGCTCTCGAGCGCTTCGCGATCTTCGGCGGAAGTCGAGTTGTCGGAAACCAGAATGTGAAAGTCGTCAACGGGCTGATCGATCACGGAGCGCACCGCATTCATCGCCAACTGGGCGCGATTCCGCGTTGGAACCACGACCACCGCGCCGTTGTACTTTGACGTTCGACTCATTATTGTTCGTTCGCAAGCGAGAGACTCAACTCACGCGCTTCAAGAAAGCCGATGGCCAGTAAGTGACGCGCTCCGTGATGCGGCTCTCGTTGAAAAGAAACGCCGGCTCCTCGATCTCGAATTCCGGATGCGCGGCGACAAACTCGAGCGCCGCCTGTCGGGGATTGTTCCACGACCAATCGGGTTGCGTGCGAGGAGCGCCAACGATCTCTGCCATAATTCCATCCATCGCGACGGCGTACGAGCCCGGCGTGACCAGCGGCGCGTATGCGTTCAACTCGCCAAGCACGTGCGCTTTCGAGTGGTTTGAATCGAGCAGGACCATCACCGTCTCGCCCGGTCGCAGTTGCGCCTTCACCTGTTCGACAATCGACGGCGCGATCGAGTCGCCTTCGATCAGCGTGATGTAAGACGAAAGCTCGTGCGCTTCGATCGCCGAACGATTGTGCGGCCGGATCTCGACCTCGACTCCAATCACGCGGCCGGTTCCCATCGCCTTGCAAAGACTCGCA
>DASTOZ010000077.1:0-5148 GCA_035762365.1 Pyrinomonadaceae bacterium
CTACCAGCTCCGTCGGTCGACACGGGCGCCGGACTCGAGCGACTCGCCGTCGTGCTGCAAGGCGTCAAGTCAAACTACGACACCGATCTGATCCGTCCGATCGTCGATTACACCGCGCGTCTGGCAGATCGCCACTACGAAGCCGAGACGCAGGAGGGTTTTGCGATGCGCGTGATCGCCGACCACGCACGGGCGGCGGCGTTCTCGATAGCGGACGGGATTCTTCCCGGGAACGAGGGTCGCAACTACGTCCTCCGCAAGATCATGCGCCGCGCCATCTACCAGGGACATCACACGCTCGGATTCGAAGGCGCGTTCTTCAACCAGGTCACGAACTTCGTCGTCGATCAGATGAAGGAAACCTACCCCGAACTCGAAGCGCACCGCGAATTCATCGAGAAGATGGTGCGGCTCGAAGAAGATCGGTTCCGATCGACGTTGACAGTCGGATTGAACAAGCTCGACGAACTCTTCGCTTCGACAAAGGGTGCGATGCCTGAGTACAAGGCGCTGGCGCGGTTGTACGACACGTTCGGTACGCCACGCGATCTGATTCGTGTTGGTTTGGAAGAGCGCGGATTTGTGATCGAGGAAGACGAGTTCAACCGCGCATTCGATGCGGCCTTGCAGGAGCTTCAACAGGCGACACTCACCGTCAAACACGAAGCCAAAGCACGTGTGAATCCGGCTTTCGAAGGATTGCCAAAAACCGTGTTCAAAGGCTACGAGACCACGACATTGTCGGATGCGAAAGTGGTTGCGGTGATCGACGACAAGATCGTTCTGGACCGCACGCCGTTCTACGCGGAGAGTGGCGGACAGGTCGGCGACGTCGGACTGTTGGTTGGTTCGGGCGCATTGGCCGAGGTGCAGGACACGTATTCGCCGCTTCAGGGTTTGATCGTGCATAAGGTCCAGGTGCGGGAGGGAAGTTTCAACGTTGGCGACGTTGTTTCCGCGGAAGTCGACGTCGAGAAACGCGACGCGACGCGACGCAACCACACAGCGACGCACCTGATGCACGCTGCGTTGCGCGAGGTGCTGGGGACGCACGTCAAACAAGCCGGTTCGGTTGTCGCACCGAATTACCTGCGTTTCGACTTCACGCACTATCAGCCGCTCACGGCCGCGGAGAAGGAAGAGATCGAACGCCTCGTCAACTATCACATCCTGCGCAACGAGCCCGTGCAAACGGACGAGATGCAGATCGAGGAAGCCATGCGATCCGGCGCGATGGCGTTGTTTGGCGAGAAGTACGGCGAGCGCGTGCGAGTCTTGTCGATCAAAGGCGTCGAAGGCATTTTCTCGAGAGAGTTGTGCGGCGGCACGCACGTCCGCGCTACCGGTGACATCGGTCTGTTCAAGATCACAAGTGACGAGTCGATCGCTTCCGGCGTGCGACGCATCCGCGCGATCACCGGCGCCGACGCTTACGAACGTTTTCGCGAATCGGAAATGCTGGTTGACGAACTCACGTCGGGCTTGCGCACGTCGCGAGCCGATCTTCAGACCACGGTGACGCGGCTTCAGGACGAGCTGAAGAAAGCGCGGCGAGAGGCTGACGATCTGCGATTGAAGATTGCGAGCGGCGCGATTGGAGCATCGACCAACGGCGACGAGTCGCGCGACGTCGCGGGTGTAAAAGTCGTGGCGCGTGAAGCGAGCGGGCTCGATGCGGCGGCGATGCGACAGCTTTCCGACACGCTGTTGGCGCGGATCAAGTCGGGCGTCGTTGTGTTGGGACGCAGTAGTGACGGAAAAGTGTCGCTGATCGTTCGTACTTCCGCCGACCTGACGGGCAGGGTTCCGGCGGGAAAGGTGATCAAGGAACTTGCGCCAATCGTCGGCGGACGCGGTGGCGGCAAGCCCGACATGGCCGAAGGCGGCGGCAGTCAGCCAGAAAAGCTGAACGCAGCGCTCGAGGAGAGTTACAAGGTCATCGAACGACTGCTCAGCGCGTGAGATTCGCGAGAGGATCTGACGAGGTTCAGGCGAGAGATCGATATGAGTAGGGGTGGCTGGAGAGTCACCCCTACAACTGTTTCCGGGTCCACCTCGCGTCGTTACATGGTTTTCTGTTTGTCGGTCAGCGCGATATTCATCTTTTCGAGCGTGACCTTGTTCAGCGTTCCGGTCACTTTCAGACCTTCCGCCTGTTGATACTTGCGCAGGCCCTCGCGCGTCGCGTCGTCAAGCTTGCCGATCTGTTCCCCGGCGTAGAAGCCGCGGGACTTGAGCAGCGCCTGGGCCCGGTTGATCTGTTCCTTCGTGGCGCGAAAGACGGGGCCACGTTTGGCTTGTTTGGCTGACTGGGTCGTTGAAGGTGATGCCGGTTCGCTCTGGGCCATGACGGCTGTGGTGAAGACACAGAGAAACAGCAGAGTAATCGTAAGGAGTTTCTTCATCTGTTTTGTCCTTTTCGTGAGGCGCGCTGAAGCGCGCGGGTTAATGGTTATTGGGCGCTGACATCATACAAGCCGTGTCAAGACTGACCCTTCCAAAGGCCCGGATGTGTTCAACAAAGTTGGCAATGGTTTGTCGCGCGTGGTACTATCCCGTTCGGGATGAGTAGGTTTTTCCTATTTCTGGCCGTTTTCGCGCTCTCCTACTCCTCTGCCTACGCTCAAACTGCTTACCAAGTCGATAACTTCGACTTCGCCAACGCCATCCGTATTCAGACCCCGCCAGAGCCCGCTAAGAAGACTCTCCCCGCCCCTAAAAAGCTCACGAAGGTTAGCAACTACACCTTTACGCCGCCCCCGGGCGCACTCGTCGAGCTCACAAGCAAGCCGCTCAATCCTTCGCTGGGCGAGTTCACGACCGGCAACGCCGCCGTCGACTCGCTGATCGTAGAGTCCGGCAAAAGGAATTCGGTCGACCCGCTGCTGATTTATTCGATCATGCACCAGGAGTCGAGCTTCAAGCCCCGTGCAATGTCTTACAAAGGCGCGCGTGGGCTGATGCAGTTGATGCCGGGAACGGCGGCGCGCTTTGGCGTCACCAACATCTGGGACCCGAAACAGAACATCGAAGCTGGCGCGCGCTACATGCGCTTCCTGCTCGACCTTTTTGGCGGCGATATCAAGCTCGCACTGGCCGGCTACAACGCCGGCGAGGGCGCCGTGATCAAGTACGGCTATCAGATCCCGCCTTACAGTGAAACGCAGGAATACGTGCGGCGCATCGGTCGTCGCTACAGTCTCATTCGCGATCCCGAAGCAGCAGCCGCAGCTCGCAATGGCGACGTCGCGCAGAAAGAATCTCAGCCACTGACGGTCTACGAACGCAGCGTCTTCATGGTCAGACTTCCGGACGGCCAGCTCCAGTTGGTTAGCCAGTAAATTCTGAAATCCGAGTTGGATCAGGCGGAACCTTCATCGGTCTCCGCCTCGTTTTGTATTTGCGAGGCTTTAGGTATGATGGGCCGACTGAGCGAGGACAAATTCATGACGTGTTCCAAGTGCGGAGCATACGTTACACCGAGCGTTCGTTTCTGTTCGAACTGCGGCGCCGCCGTCGACCCTGACGCCACGCGGCTCGCACGCGTTCAGGCGTCGGCGTTGGAGCCGACGATCGATCCGGATCTGGAACACACGATTTTCACCGTCCGCCCCACGATGGTGTTCATCAAAACGGGTTACGCGCTTGCGGTCATTGCCGGTATCGCGCTGGTGTTTTTGCTGGCGTCGCTGAACGTACCCGCAACGATTTCAATCCCAATCGCCCTCGCGCTGCTGCTGATACCGGGCTACTACCACCTGCGGCGGAACATGGTGCGCTACACGGTCACCGATTCGAAACTGCAAATCGATACTGGCCTGGTTGCGCGCACCACGCGCAACATTCCGTTGAGCAAGGTTCAGGACGTCACCGTTTCGGCCAGCATTCCGCAACGCATGCTCGGTTTCGGCGACATCATCGTCGACAACGCTAGCGACGTCGGCGGTTCGACGGTGATGCACAACATCAACAGTCCGCGCCATTACGCCGACCTTCTTTTGCGAGAACTAAGACGCTGGCATTAAACTTAGACGCTGGCATTAAACTTAGACGCCGGCATTAAACTGAGGGAATCCCACTCACGTTAGTGGCTGGATTGTTCATGCTCGACCTACTCACCGCGCCCACCACCCACTGACATGGGTGATATTCCAGCCGAGGCCGTGCTGCCCAACGGCCCGCGGGAACATCAAAGCATGTGCGGTTTCTAAACACTGCTCCGCCATCAAAGAGGCCGCACAAGGAGTCTGCGTTTGCGTTTAGTTAAAGCGGTTATTTTGTCCCTGTTTGTCGCTGTCCTGGCGGCTGCTCAGCAACCAGTGCGCGTGCTGCCAAATCAGCTCGACAAGTTCGTCAAGTCGTTTGGGCAAGCTCCGGTTGCTCCTGCTGATGCTGTCGCCAGCGAGGCGGCGGAGTATGTCGACGCGAGCGGCGGTCGCGTGTTTGCCGAGGTGCTTCGTTTCAAGCAGGACGCCAAAGCTTATGAACAACTAAGCCTCGCCGCCGCGGCCGCGAAGGCCCAAGTCACGCCCGCTTACGGTACTGCGGGATTCCAAAACCAAAACGAGCTCGTGTTCTTCAAAGGATCGCATCTCGTTCGGCTGCGAAACGCGAAAGGCGACGCCGCGCTTCTTGCGACTGCGGCGCAGGCAATCAGTGAAAGGCTCGACAAAGGCGAGGCGGATATTCCGGCGCTCGTCAAACACCTCCCAAACCCCGAAGAAGCGCAAAAGAACGCGGTGTTCCTGCACAGTTTTCGCGATCTCAGCCAGCTCGGCATGCAGCAGGGAGTCTTCACCGCGATTGACACGCAGGGTAATGCGGATGCGGCGCTCGCGGCGTACGGTCCGAGCAAGATGCTGGTCCTCGAGTTCAATACACCGCAACTCGCCAAGGACAACGACGAACGCATCATCGCCCGTATTCACGAGCTTTGGAAACTTGGCGAACCGGCACCAATCGCGTATCGCCGCGTCGGGAACTACTCGGTGATGGTTTTTGACGCACCCGACCAACAGTCAGCAAACCAGCTAATCGATCAGGTGAAGTACGAGCAGGTTGTTCAGTGGTTGGGCGAGAACCCCAACATTCTCAGACAGGCGGAACAGCACTACGTCAACACGACGCTCGGTGTCCTCGTGGCGGTGC
>DASTOZ010000078.1:0-2582 GCA_035762365.1 Pyrinomonadaceae bacterium
GCCGATCGCCTCACCGTTGCGACGATGAGTTTGCCAGTGTTCCCTGGTGCGCATCAGCGCATGTTGAAGTATCGGCAGTTGATCGGGATTGTCGCCGACGTCGTTCAGCAGTCGATTGACGAGCGGCTCGGTGATCTTGCCGCGTGTAACGCCGACTGGTCCTGTCACCGCGAACCGTCGCTCGTCGCGCGTCATACGCGGTATCAGATACTGTCCCTCGTTGATTGCCTCGGGTAGTCCCTGAAACTGAGCACAGTCGCCAAGAAAATCTGAACGCATCGTGAGCACGATGTAGATCGAGAGCTCACGCTGGTGCGCCGCTTCAAGCAGTAGCTTCACGAAAGCGGCTGCTTCGTCGGCGTTTGTGTTTTGCTGGGCCGCCCGAAAGCGAAACAACTCTTCAAACTGGTCCACTACGATCAGCAGCTTTTCATGTTCGCCGAGACGACCCTGGTATGCCGCATCGACGATGCCGAGCGATCCGCCGCGCAACGTCGCGTCGATCACTGCTTCTGCTTCGTCGGTGCGCAATCCCGCGCCCGCTGCCGGAAGAACGTCGTCTTTCACAAGTTCCGCAGCGAGATTACCGATCGGATCACCACCCGGTCGCATCACGGCGATGCGCCAACCGGATCCCGTGCCAGCCATCAGACCACCCCGCAACGCCGGCATCAGACCAGCGCGTATCAACGACGACTTGCCGCTGCCCGAAGTTCCGACGACGGCCAAAAAGCGCGTGCGCTGAAGCCGCGCGAGCAACGCGTCTGACTGGCCTTCGCGGCCGAAGAAGAGGCGGTACTCTTCCGTTTCAAAGGGTCGCAAACCGGGGAAGGGATTCTTAATGCGTTTCGATTCGATCATCCTTGCTCTCCTTCCGACGTTTGCACGGCCGTCACGAAGTCGCGCAAGTCGTTAGGGTCGAATGACTGGAAGTTGCGAATGACGTAGGGAACGAGGTGCGTGAGGAAGTCTTCCTTTTGGTCGCTGGGTGGCGCTCCGACGTAAACGGCGGCCGCGGCCCAGTCGTGTTCGCGTCCGTAGCCGTAAGCCTTCTCGAGATCTTCAAGGTTCTTGCGCACCCACGGTTCGTCGCCGTTGCCAAAGTAGACCAGCGCCGCGTCGCACTCGCGAAGGTTCTTGTGATGGTAGTCCATGAGTGTTCGGCCCGTTTCGTCGTCGAGCCACGTGATGACTTCGATGTTCTGTTTGAAGAGATATTCTTTAATCGGACGAATGAAACTGCGGTCGCGGTTCTCGCAGATGAGATAGACCTGTTTCACTTTTGAGCGAGCTGGTTTCGCGGCGGCTGCTTGTTTTGCTGCCGGGGGATTTAGTTTTTCGACGATGCGCGTCTTCAAATCTTCAATGCTTGTTTGCAACAACTCCGAGCGTTCGCCGATGCGATTTTGTAGTGCGGTGACGAACTCTTTCTGACGCTCGTCGGTGATCTCGAGTGCCGGCGTCATCAGGCCTTGCGGCATCCAGAGAAGACGCGAGAAGTTCTCGTGTTTTGACGTGTGCTGCGCCGCCATGTCGTCCTGGATACACACTAGCGAACGCGGATTATCTTCCGGCGTCGAGCCGTATCGTTTGCCGATCAAGTGAACGGACATAACGCAACGCGCGAGTGCCTGGTTTATGACGTTTTGAATTTCCTGTAGCTCGGCGGCGGGAAGTTTTTCTTCCGGCAGCACGCCGTAGCCACGCTGACGCAGCTCGTCGCGAACGAGTTCGCGTTCGCTTGCGAGATCGGTCGTGGTTTCGGCGAGATAGACGTATTTCTTTTCACCGCCGTTCGTTGCGGCGCCAACGGGTGAAGCTGTCGTGACCGGGGTGCTTGCTTGCGTTGTAGGCATCACGAGCGGCCCGGTGATCCTGTCCCTGTGCTTCAACGTTACGAGCATGTTTGAGACGTCCCACGCGAGACGCCGGAGCGCGGTCCAATAGCGCGGATCTTTATTTGGAACGACCTCCGGACCGAACTCGACGGGCATGTCGCCCTCCATCTCGTAAAACGAGTAGCCGATCAACTCGCGCAGTGGTTCGGGTTCTTTTTTCGCGAGGTGGAAAAGCAGCGGCGTTTTGATCACCTTGAAGATGCGGGAACGGAAGGCTGGTGCGCCCGGCGGCGCTTCGGATTTACAGAAAGCATCGAGTTCGCGAAGGCACCAGTCAGTCTGCACGTAGCGCGGCGAAACGATCGGGATCAGTAATAAGGACGTGGTCACACCTTCGCTGATTGCAGCGGTCAACAGATCATTCCCGTGCAGACTGCGCTCGTCGCGCCAGACATTTGGGATGTAACCAAGGTTGTTGCTGACGAGGCGTGGCAGACGTTCGACCAGCAGATCGACCCAGCCTTTCACGTCGCCGGCTGGATCTTCGTCGTCGAGGTGACCGTAACTGATAAAAATGTCGTACTTATGGGGCATCGGAATTTTCTCGGGACTTCACCGGACAGCAGAAGGGCAGCCTTTAGCAGGCAAGGTGGCGACCGAGTTGCTGTATACATTGCAAATTGTAATTCTGTCAACAAATAGCGGGAGATACGTGTCCTTTTCGACTCTGTCCCGGGGTACGTC
>DASTOZ010000079.1:0-11124 GCA_035762365.1 Pyrinomonadaceae bacterium
CCGGGTGCGGGACCAAAGCGTTGAACGGAACGCCAGACTGAACACGGAACGAACCGCTGGTCATGAGTTTGAATAGCCACTGATAGCTGCCATCAAACTTGAACTGATGCGGACGATCGTTGGGCAGTCGGCCGTAAAGACCATTGAGCAAGCTGACGAGGTCGAACAACGAAGTGATGTTCGGGTCAGACTGACCGTTGTCGTTACGGAACAAACCTTCATAGTTACCAATCAGGCTCGAGTAAACGTAGGAAGCGATGAACTGATTGTTGTTCGAGAAGCGCTTCGTGGCGGTGAACTCGAGGGCCCGGTAGTAGCGGCGGGCAGGACCAAAGCAACCGATCGCCGGGTCATTACAGGCCAGGTCTTCGGTTGTTTCGAAGTTGGCGGTGCCGCGACGGCCCGGGTTGAACAAGAAGTAATGCTCGCCGTCGTCGAACGAACCGTCTTCGATGACTTCGTCCTGAGCACGATAGATACCGCGGACACCGAAGGTAAGGTCACGCATTGAGCGCGGACCCCACTCGATACCAGCGGTCCACTCATTGACGGTTTGTGGCTTCAGACCTACGTCAAACGGAGTCGCCGTGCCGCCGAGGTTTCCGAAGGCAGCGAGGACTGTAGAGCCAGGAGCGCCGTTAAGACGGCTGACGTTTGAGTTGAAGTCGTTCTGAACTTCTGCGCCACCCGCACGAACGTTGATGTCGAGGGGAATTGGCGTTTCCAGATAGCGAGCAAAGTTCGCAAACAACTTGCCACGACCTTCACCGGTGAAGTCCCAAGTCATACCGAGACGCGGCTGCGTGTTGCTCACGAAGTCGTTCAGGGTAATGTAGGTACCGCCACCAAGCGAATAAGCTTGCTGGAAGTCCCAGCGCAATCCCATGTTGACCTGGAGGTTGCGCGTGGCTTTCCAGTCATCCTGGAAGTAGAAGCTCTCGGTTCTCGTGCTGGTGGAATCACCTCTGGTATTGAGGCTGAAGTCACGAGCGCG
This sequence comes from Pyrinomonadaceae bacterium, assembly GCA_035762365.1. Taxonomy (GTDB): domain Bacteria; phylum Acidobacteriota; class Blastocatellia; order Pyrinomonadales; family Pyrinomonadaceae; genus PSRF01. The sequence goes on from DASTOZ010000079.1 coordinate 995, forward strand.
AACGACGTCGAGCAGCAGGAACGGGTTGGTCGGACTAATCGAAACCGCACCGGTAACGGCAGTGGTAACACCAGCCGGCGCCTGACCAGCAGCGATCAAGGCCGCGACGTTCGCGGTGCGCGAAGCACTCGGACAAGTGATTGTCGTCGTGGACGTGCGGGCGCAAACGGCAAAGCGATTTTCAATTCGGTTCGGGCCTGGCGGATGATCTGCGCTATTAAAGTTCAGATCTGGACCAGTCGAGAACGTGTCGATCTTGTACTTGTTCTCGTTCCACTCACCACCGTACTTGAAAGTGTGGCTGCGCCAGATGTTCTGGAGGCGAGCCGCAAATTCGATACGGTCGCGATCCTGTCGCGACTGGAGACCGAAACCGCCACGAACGAAGTTGCGCTGCACGGTACCACCGGTTCCTTCGACGAATGCCAGGCGGAGACCGCCACTGGAAATAACAGTCGTCTCAGTTGGAGCAACGATCGAGCCGTTGCGCAACACTGCGAAACGATCGGTAACGAGCGTTTCATTGAGTTCGGGTAGGGTGTTCGCGCGCTGGAAGTGCAATCCGGCGGAGAACTCACCGATGAAGTTCGGGCTGAAGGTCGAGTTCAGACGGAAGGCGTAGTTCGAACCGCCGGTCTGTGTCTCGCCACGGAAGCTCGCCAGGTTGGCGCCGAAGCCCGAGAAACCAAACAAGTGGCCTTCCTGCTTCGTGTAATCCGCGAAGGTGGAGAAGGTAAATGTATGGTTGGGGTTGATGGCCCAGGTCAGCTTGCCTGCGTAGAACGGAGTCGTGATTTTGTTCTCAACATCCTGCAGGAAGGTCTGGGTCAGGAAGAAGTTCTTGCGATACTGGGGATTGAATGCGCCAAAGAACCACAGTTTGTCTTTGACGATTGGACCACCAATATCGAAACCAGCGTCGACTTCCGAGTAACCGTTCGGGGCGGCGCCCGTCAGCGGAATCGCGTCAGACTTCACTGAGCGAACGAAGCTTTCAGCTACGAAATACGCATAGGCATCACCGTGAATCTCGTTGGTGCCGCTCTTGGTGATGACGTTGAACACGCCGCCGGTCGCTTTACCAATGTCAGCGCCGTAAGCGCCGGTCTTGATTTCGATTTCCTGCACAAACTCAAACGGCAGGTTCGCACCGGAGCCACCGATAGCGGGGTCCGTAACGTTGACGCCGTCGAGAATGTAGTTGTTCTCAGGACCGGATGAGCCAGCAACCGAGGGATCGCGTTCGCGACCTGACGAGTCTCGCAAACCAGAGCGCGTGACAGTCGGTGCAATCGTGTAGAGCGACTGAACGGTGCGCTGGGTCGGGAAGTTCGAGAACTGTTCGGTAGAAACGTTGGTTCCGGTAGTATTTTGTGTAACGTCAATAGCTGCTCCCGAACCCGCAGTGACGGTAACGGTTTCAGCCGCGCCTTGCGGACGAAGCTGAACGTTGAGCGTGGAAGTCCTGGAAAGATTTACCGGGACGTCTGACTGCTCATACTTCGCAAAGCCCTTCGTGGCTTCGACCGATACCGTATAGATCCCCGGTTCGACGTTAGTGATTCGGAAGAAACCTTCTTCATTAGTTGTGGCGCTGGTTGAGCGTCCACCCTGTCGAGTAGCAGTTACCGTAACGCCTGGAACCGCCGCACCGGTTGAATCGGTCACCACGCCCTCAATTGAGCCTGTCGTCGTCGTCTGGGCGAAGGCACTTCCCGCAAACAGCGCGAAGCAGGCCAGAAGAGTAGCCAGGCTTAAAAACTTAAGGACATTCTTCATTTTTTGCTTTCCTTTCTTGAACTAGACAGCGGTACTGCCCCTCCTGTGTTTATTAACCCTTTGTATATGGCAGTACCCAAAAAATTCCGGGACGATGAGGCATCGTCCGGGTGGGTTTTGGCAATTGCCATGCCCACATGCCAGTCCGGGCGTTTTGTTGATTATTCGCCAATACAGCCCGCTTTGGGCCTTGTACCCTCCGCCGCCAAATCCAAAAAAATGGGAATATCCAGAAATCCCAACCGTAAGCCCAACCGTAACCACGTTAGGCCGAACCATGCGTTAACGAGTCCGTTTCACCCCGTTTTTTAGTGTCTGAATGTGTTGCCTTCACACTGATTTGCGGTTATTAAGGACGTGCCATGCCCGAACGCATTTATCGCGATCCAGTTCACAACATCATTCGTCTGCAAACTGATTCTGATGAAGGCGATTTGATGATGCGCTTGATTGACGCGACGGAGTTTCAACGACTGCGCCGCATCAAGCAACTCGGACTTGGTCTATACACTTATCAAGGCGCCGAACACTCGCGCTTCACTCATTCGCTCGGCGCGTTTCATCTGATGACGCGCGTTCTCGATCGGCTCGGCGAGCGATACGCAATCAATCCCGCCGATCGAATTGCCGCGCGCGCCGCCGCGCTGCTGCATGACGTGGGCCATGGTTCGTTCTCGCACGTGATGGAGAAGGTTTTGAACTTCCATCACGAACGATGGACTGTCGAAGTGATCCTGAGCGAGAGCTCGGAGATCGGAGAGTTGCTCCGGTCGCATTCGCGCGATCTGCCGAAGAAGGTCGCATCGATCATCGAAGGGACGTTTCAACCGTCGGCACTGGCCCAACTCGTGTCATCGCAGCTCGACGTCGATCGCATGGATTACCTGTTGCGCGATTCGCTGATGACCGGCGCGAAGTACGGCATCTACGATCTCGAATGGATCATCAACGCCCTCGCGATCGACGAAGCCGCCGATCGTATCTACGTCGAAGCGCGCGGCGTGTACGCGGTCGAGGAATACTTGCAGGCGCGTTACTACATGTTTCGCCAGGTCTACTTCCATCGCACGCTTCGGTCGGCGGAAGCCGTGTTGCGTTCGATCATTCGTCGCGCATTGCAACTGTTCGACGAAGGACAAGAGGTGTGGCACGCGGACGGTGCTGCGTTTGAAAAAATTCTGCGGCGCGAACCGTTGTCGATCACGGAGCATTTGCAGATCGACGATTCCGATTTCGTCTTTCACGTGAAGCAGTGGCAGAAGTCGAGTGACGCGATCTTGAGCGACCTGAGCCGTCGCTTCATCGCGCGCCGTTTGTTCAAGGCAATTGATCTCGACATGCCGCAGGAGCAGAAGGGTGAGTTTCTCGCGGCGGCGCGAGAGGTCGTCGGGCGTGCCGGGTTCGATCCGGAGTACTACTTCATCGAAGATCGCGCGAGCGACGTGCCTTACTACAACTACTACGCTGCCGAAAAGGCGGAACCAAAGACGCACATCTACGTTGAGAGCGGTTATGCAACGCCGCGCATCAGAGAAATCAGTGAAGTCAGCAACGTGGCGCGCGGGTTACAGTATCCATACGAGCTTCATCGGGTTTGTTTCCCGGCCGAGGTGAAGACGGAGGTTTACGAGCTATATCATCGCGGTGATCTGAAAAAAGAGTCTGCGGCTTCAGGTACTGATTGATGCGTCGTTTGGTTTTCATTGCCGGATTGTTGGGGCTGCTGGTTTCGGTTTCGCACGCCCAAACTCCGTCGCTCGGCGTGCTCGATCTTGGCGCGACCCCCTTTGCGCAGAAGACGACCCACAAACTGCGCGAACGCTTACGCTCGATCGACGAATTCTCGGTCGCCGATCCCGATCTGACTCGCGCGGCCGCACGAGGCATCGGTTACTCCGGTTCGCTCAATCTCAGTGTGAGCGAAGCGCGCGATCTGGGCGCCGCGCTGGCTACAGATTTTTACGTCATCGGCGACGTGCAGACGCTGCGCCGTTCATCGTTCGCGCGGCCGGTGTATTACGAGTCTTACTGTTCGGTGTTTCTGGTCAACGCGCGCAGTGGCGAGTTGCTGTTCTGGGACCGGCCAAGCCTGCAAAGCGACTCTGCAAGCGAAACGGAAGATCGTATGTGGTCGGAGATCGTGAACGCCGGAGTTGCCGAGCGAATCGCCCTTGCCATTCGTCGCGCCCAACTGCGCGACCGGCGAGAACGTATCGAACAAGCCGCTATCGCCAACGCTGCACCGCTGATTCAGGAAGCACCCGATGACGACAAGGCCGCTGAAGCGCAAGGTTTTCGATTACCGCGTCCTTATCTTCGTTTGCGACCTGAGTATCCCGACACCGCGGCGCGCGCTGAAGCCGAAGGGACTGTCGACGTCCTGGTCGACGTCGGCGCCGACGGCGAAGTCGGTACCGTTCGTGTTGCGCGTTGGGCCGGCTTCGGCCTCGACGAAATAACTGTCGCTACCGTTCGAAAGATGCACTTCTTCCCGGCTATGAAAAACGGTAGTCCGATCGCGATGCGCGTGCTCCTGCGCTACAACTTCCGCAAACCTCCGAGGTAGAAATGGGAAGAAACGCAATTCGCACAGGTTGGCTGACCAAGTGGAGCTTAGTGCTTTGTACTTTGTGCTTTGTTCTCTTGGTGACACTCGCCCAACCGGCGGAGGGTTCCGGTGGCGCACAAAGAACAAAGTACAAAGCACTAAGTACAGACGGGCGGTGGCTGAAAGCTTACCTTGACGATCCATCCATCGTCTCCACCGCCACACCCGAAGGACGACTCGCGGTTTTCGACGACGTTTGGGAAACCATCCAGGCGCGCTACTACGATCCGGCGCACAACGGCATCGACTGGCAAGCCAAGCGCAACGTCTTCCGTCCTGCCGCCGCGAAGGCAAACAGCGCTTACGAACTCTACGACGTGATGCGCCAGATGATCGCGTCGCTGAAAGACGCACATACTCGAGTCTATTCTCCGGATGAAAAGTTTGACTGGTGGAACCCGCGATATGTGACAGTGGGTTTGACGATTCGCGAGATCGGAGGCGTGCCCGTCGTCGTACAGGTCGAGTCGGGCTCCGCGGCGGCTAAGACTGACATCCATCCTGGCGATGCGATCGTCAGCGTCGATGGTGTTCGCGTGACCGAGTTCATTTCCAACCGGCTGAAGAATTTTGGATCTCGCAGTGATGGTCCATCGCGATCTCGCGTTGTCGCCTCTCTTTTAGACGGTCAGCCGGGGACGTCTGTGAACGTAACGTGGACCACCCGCGACGGCAAATTGAAGTCGGCAGTTCTGCCGCGCTACTGGACGCAGCGTCATCTGGGTTTCAGCACGCAACGAAAAGGAAAGGTCGCGATCCTGCGAATCGACGCGTTCACGCAGAGCGTTGCGCTGGAGTTTTCGAAAGCGTTGCCGGAGGTGCTGGACGGCGCGGAAAGCATCGTGCTCGACTTGCGCTACAACGGCGGCGGCGACGCGGAAGCGATGGCTGACGTGGCCTCGCTCTTCCTCGACGACGGCATCAGTCTCGGGAAGTTTGCCGATCGTTCCGGCGCTTCGTTTGAACTGCAAACCTACTGGAAGCGTCTCTGGCGCGTACCGCAACTGGCGCGCATCAAACTTCCCCTCGTCGTCCTGACGAGTGAAAGCACGTCGAGCGCGGCTGAGATCATGGTCGCGGCACTGCAAACAAAAGGACGCGCACGTGTGATTGGCAGCATAACCTGCGGATGTGTGCTCGCGATTCGAAACAGACATCCGCTTCCGGACGGCGGCATCCTGGACGTGAGCGAGTTTGACTATCGCACCGCCGGGGGCGTCAGACTCGAAGGCCGCGGCATAAAACCCGACAACGCCGTCAGCCCGTCGCGTAATGACATCTACTCCCGCCGCGACACCGCGCTTGAAGTCGCGAGAAACGCTTTGAACGGCAGGTAACGCAGCTTGATGCTCTATCTCTCACAAGTGCTCGGCCGACCGATACGCGATCTCGAGGGTTTGCGCGTCGCGAAGGTGACTGACGTCATTGTGCGTCTCGGCGACGACGATCATCCGCCCGTGACAGGTCTCGTCGCGCGTTATCGGCGCCGCGATTTCTTTCTCTCGCGCTGGCGCATCACCGAACTGAATGAAAATGGCGTGCGCCTCAATTCCGACATACTCGATCTGCGCCCGTTTGTGCGTCGCGAAAGCGAAGTGCTGCTCAAACGGGACGTGCTCGATAAGCAACTGATCGACGTCGACGGCAAGCGAGTAGTGCGAGTCAACGACGTGCAGATCATTCAAGCCGCCGGAGACTGGCGCGTGACCGGTGCAGACGTGAGCCTTCAGGGACTGTGGCGTCGACTTGCGCCCGCCGGTTTCGCGGGAACGCGCAGACCGGTTGAAGTGCTCGATTGGGCTGACGTCGGATATCTCGCGACTGATGCCGCGACCGTGCAGTTGAAGTCGTCGAGCGACAAGCTCGCCCGACTGCATCCGGTCGAGATAGCGCGGCTCGCGGAGGCGCTCTCGTATCACCACGGATCGGAAGTCGTCGAGTCGCTGGACGACGAAACCGCCGCGGAAACACTCGAAGAGATGCCGGCCGAGCGACAGGCCAGAATACTCGGCGATATGGACCAGGAGCGCGCCGCCGACATTCTCGAATGGATGTCGCCTGACGAAGCGGCCGACGTGCTGGGCGATCTTCCCGAAGAGAAAGCGGAAGAGTTGCTCGGATTGATGGAAGACGAGGAGCAGGCTGACGTTGTCGAACTGCTTCCTTACGAAGATGACACGGCGGGCGGGTTGATGACGACGGAATTTGTGACGCTGCCACGTGCGCTCACTGTCGGCGAGGCGCTTGCGAGATTGCGCGAGATGGCGGAAACGCCAAACATGATCTACTACCTCTACGTCGTCGAGGAAGAAAACTCGTGGAAGCTGCTGGGCGTAATAGCACTGCGCAGTTTGATACTCGCGGATCCGTCGGTGCCGCTCGAGGAAGTGATGCGCACCGAGTTTCAACGAGCTGATCCGGGCGAACCGGCGAGAGACGTCGCGCAGAGAATTGCTGAGTACAACCTGCTCGCGCTTCCCGTTATTGACGAGTCTGGAGATATACTCGGCATCATTACCGTAGACGATGCGATGGAAATCCTGTTGCCGAAGGACTGGCGGCAACGTTTACCGCGTTTGTTTGGCTGAAATCCGTGTTACAAAAAAACACGGATAACACGGATTGACGGACGAAAGACGGAGAACCTCCAAGTGGCAGAACCACGAGCAGCAGTTCGAGCTGCCGGGCGCCGTTTAATGCGGCGTGGAGCCTCTGGTGTGCGCCGCACCGTCGCGCGCCGCAAACGCCTCCTCCTATTGATCTCCATCCTCGGTCCCGGAATGATCACCGCGAACGCCGGCAATGATGCCGGCGGCATCGCTACCTTCGCCTCACTCGGCGCGGAGTTTGGTTACTCACTTCTCTGGCTCCTGATTCCAATCGCAATCGCACTCGGCATCGTGCAGGAGATGTGCTCGCGAATGGGCGCCGTAACCGGCAAAGGCCTCGCCGATCTGATCCGCGAACGGTTCGGTGTTCGCTGGACGGCACTCGTAATGCTCGCATTACTAGTAGCAAACGGCGGCGTCACGGTTTCGGAATTCGTCGGCATTGCCGCCGCAACTGAGCTGTTCGATATTTCGCGCTTCATCACCGTGCCGCTGGCCGCGATCGCGATCTGGTGGCTGGTGGTGAAAGGCTCGTACAAGAAAGTCGAGCGCGCGTTCCTGCTGATGTCGCTCGTTTTTCTCGGCTACATCGTTTCCGCTTTTCTATCAAAACCTGATTGGGGCGCGGTGGCCGTCGGTCTCGTTAAGCCAACGTTTCGGATGGAACAGGCTTTTCTCTTCACGATCGTAGCCGTCGTCGGTACGACGATCTCGCCGTACATGCAGGTGTTCGTGCAGTCGTCTGTCGTCGAGAAAGGCGTAACCATCGACAACTACGACCGCACCAGGATCGACGTCTGGGTGGGCACGATCTTCGCGCTGCTGATAGTGTTTTTCATCGTCGTCTCAACCGCGGCGACGCTGCACAAGGCCGGCATACAGGTCAACTCAGCCGCTGATGCGGCGCATGCGTTGCGCCCGCTGGCCGGTCGCTACGCGCAGACGCTTTTTGGTCTCGGACTCTTTGGCGCGTCGATGCTCGCTGCCGGAGTATTGCCGCTAGCCACGGCTTACTCGATCAGCGAGGCGCTCGGATTTGAAAAAGGCGTGTCGCGAAGCTTTCGCGAGGCGCCGATCTTTCTTGGCACGTTTACGTTTCTCGTCGCAGTCGGCGCGGCAATCGCGGTGATTCCCAACCTGCCGCTGATTCATGTGTTGCTCGTGACGCAGGTCATCAACGGACTGCTGTTGCCCGTCGTTCTGTTTGCAGTTTTGCTGCTGGTGAACGATCGCGAGCTGATGGGCAGTCACGTCAACAGTCCGCTGCAGAACGTGCTGGCGTGGACGACAGCAATCGTCGTCACAATCCTTTCGCTGGCATTTATATTAATATCGGTGATAAAAGAATAACCCGCTCCTGCGGAGGAATACGTGCCGGTGTCTCGTCCGCGTTTCACTAACAAGATCATTCTCTTCCTGGCTGCGTCCGCGGTCGCCATACTCGCCGCGTCGATATTCTGGTCGGTCCAACCCGAAGTCAAAGCCCTGCTTGAACAGCGCATGGGTGAAAACCCTGCGGCTTCGGCAGACACAATCATCAGCGTGATCAAGCTGATCCTGCTGGGGATCGTCGGTTACCTGCTCGTACGCGCGCTTAATTTCGTCTTCTTCGGATTCGCGTTTCGGCTCAAACGCATCGATGCGCCGACGCTCATCCGAAACATCTTCACGATCGTCGCGTTCACGATCTTCTTCCTGATCGCATTCACGTTCCTGTTTCCGAAGGTAAACCTGGGCGCGCTGTTTACGACTTCAGCGCTGTTCGGCGTGATCCTTGGTCTTGCCCTACAGGACACCCTGGGAAACTTCTTCGCCGGGATCTCGCTGCAAGCCGATCGACCGTTTCAAGTGGGCGACGTGATTACGGTCGGTGCACAACGGCACACCGGAGTCGTCGAGGAGATTAGTTGGCGCGCAATCAAGATTCGCACCTTCACGAACCACGTCGTGCTCATCGCCAATAGCAATGCCGCGAGAGAGCCGATCGAGGTCTGCCCACGCGACAACTTGAACGCGCGGCTCGTGTTCTTCAACACGCTTTACACCGATTCACCCGCCAAGACGATCCACGTCGTGCGTGAAGCGGTCCGCGAGGCCGACAACGTCTCCGACAAAGTCGCGCCCCTGGTGCGCATCAGGAACCTCGGCGACAACGGTGTCGAATACGAGGTGAAGTACTGGCTCATCGACTACGCCAAGTACAACGACACGGACGCATTGATCCGGCAGCGCATCTGGTACGCCTTCCGCCGCGCGGGTTTGAACTTCGCCTACCCGACGCGCACGCTGTTTCTCGAACGGACCGCTAAGCCGCCGCTGCGCGATGGCGACGGCAGTGCACTTGTCGAACGACTCTCCGCCGTGGATCTCTTCGCTCCTTTGTCTGTTGACGAGACCGGAATGCTGGCCCAGGCTGCGGTCCGTCACGTCTTCGCGCCGGGCGAATTGGTGATCCGCGCAGGCGACCCTGGCTCGTCGATGTTCGTGGTTCACAACGGTCGCGTGCAGGTCCAGGTCAACGAAAACGGCCGCCCGCGAACGGTCGCGACGCTCAACGAAGGCGACTTCTTCGGCGAGATGGCGTTGTTCACCGGTGAGCCAAGGACCGCGAACGTCGTCGCCCTCGAGGAGACGGAGGTCCTGGAAATCGGCCACTCGGCGATGAAGCGCATCTTCGACAACAACCCCGATCTGGTCGAATCGCTCTGTTTCTTCATGGCCGAACGCCGCCAGGGTCTGGCCACTCAAGCCGATTCCTCAACCAGCACGGCCCAGACCTCAGCGGGCATCCTGTCCTCTATTAAGCGCTTCTTCGGTTTATAAACCTCAGCAAAAGGCGGCGGATTTCCTCGAAATTTCCCCGTAAATGGCCATCTCTCTCCCAGACTTGACAGATATACACTCAACCTTTATTATGCGGTCACGCTCAATACACGAGCCGGAATTGAACAAGGAAACAAGTAATTAGGAGGAAAACTGCTATGGCTATTGTTCGATACGACCCATTCCGGGATCTGCGGACATTGCAGGAGGAAGTGAATCGCTTGTTCTCCACCAACCTGACCCGCGCGTTCGACGATGAAGGCATCGGCCGTGGCGCTTGGGCCCCCAGCGTCGACATTTATGAGAACAAG
>DASTOZ010000080.1:0-2819 GCA_035762365.1 Pyrinomonadaceae bacterium
ACGACGCCCAACTGCTTGCCCATCAGATCCGTGAGCATGATGTAAGTGCGCGAGGCGCGAATGTCGACGCCGACGACGCAACGTTGGCGCGAGTCGATGTACAGGAAAGTGGGGCGGCGTCCGCGCCCGACCGCTTCGCCGACGGCGCCTTCAAAGATCAGCGACTCGCTGAGGAGTTCGCCGACGAGCAGGCTGGCGACGCCGCGACGCACGTTCATCAGCCGCGCAAGGTCGGCGCGGGAGATGGGTTGATGGGCGCGAATCAGGTTCAGTGCGATTTGCCGGTTGATTTCGCGGCTGGTGCCGCGCCGGGCGACCGTGAAATCGTGTGGATTGATCTTGCGCATACTCGGAAATTGTTCGTTATTAGGACTTATTCGAGAAACCTTGGAAGAAAACTGACTTCTTCACGGGAAAACGCTGTAAACGGAGTTGAGACGGAATTTGTCTAAACGCGGAACATATACTCCCGTGCCCTCAGAGCTGTCAAGAACTTTGTTGATTTACTTCGGCTGAGATCGAGCCCTCCCGAGGTAAGAACAGGTCGGGAAGGTGGGCAAACAGCGCACGCCCCCTGCTGCTGTCTCGCCGGGCGGCGCCCCTTCCTGACTTGTTCTCGCGGAGTGTCGCTATCCTTTTGCAGCGCCGCACGAGCGGCGGACGACCAGTTCCGGAGCGATCGTCACCTGGCGAGGCTTGCTGACGGAGTTCTTGCCATCGATCAACTCCAGCAACAGTTTCGCTGCTGCCTGGCCCATCGCCGTAGTCGACCACGCGACGGTCGTGAGCGGCACCCGCAGCATGTCGCCGTAGTGAATATTTCCCGCGCCGACAAGCGCGACGTCTCGCGGGACGTCGAGTCCCGCATCGCTCAACGCCGCCATCGCTCCGATAGCGGCGGGATCGTTCGCCGCGAAGATGGCCGTGGGCAAGTTTCCTTCGGCAATCCATCGCTTCATGGCCCCGCGGCCGTCAGCTTCAGTGAAGCCGCAGTCACGGACTAACAATTTGTCGACGCGCAGTCGAGCTTTCGACATCGCTTGCTTGTAGCCTTCGAGCCGGCCTTGCGACGTCGATGCGCTCGTGCCGCGAAGATGACCGATCTTTCGATGGCCTAACTTGATGAGGTGCTCGGTTGCGAGTTTGCCGACCTGCACGTCGTCCGTTGTAACCGCGGGACACCGCAATCCGTTCAGCAGTCGATCGATCAGGACGATCTTGCCGCCTTCGCTCAGCAACTTGCGATACGACTTCGTTTCCTGTGCCGCTGCCGACGATGCAACGATTAGCCCATCAGTCCTGGTCCATAGGGCTTCGATTTCGTCGCGTTCCTTGCGCGCATCTTCGTCAGTGCTGCAAATAAGGTTTTGATAACCCGCGGGGCGCGCGTGTGATTCAACACCACGACAGATCTCGGCGAAGTAGGAGTGCATCAGGTCGGGAACGACGATGCCGATCAGGTAGGAGTGTTTTGAAGTGAGCGCCCGCGCGAACTGGTTCGGGCGGTAGTTCATTTTCTGCGCGGCGGCGAGGACACGGGCGCGCGTCTCGGGATTGATCTCGGGATGATTGTTAATCGCCCGCGAGACCGTCATCTTCGAGACGTTCAAAGCACGCGCAATATCTCCCAGAGTCGTCGGCATGGCAGGAGGCAGGAACTTACTTGCTGCGTTTCAAACTTGCTTGAATCGCGGCTTCTGCAAGCGGTGTCATTATCTTGTAGCCTTCCAGGTTCGGGTGCAGGCCGTCATTGCTCAGTTCGTCTTTCAAAAAACCATTTGCATCGACCATCGCGGAAAAGTAGTCGAGATAGGTGTGATGGTTGGCGCGCGCAAACTCCTGCATCCACTTGTTGAGCGCGAGGATCTTCTCCGGCGGCCGACGAACTGTTTGCACCAACGGCTTACCGTCGCGAACCTCGTAATCGCTGACGGGCATCACTGAAGCAAGCACAACGCGGATGCGGTTTGCGGCGGCAAGCTCCGCCATCGACTTCAGGTTGTCCTCGATGGCTTCGAGCGTGGTTGGACCAGTGTTGCCGGCGATGTCGTTTGTGCCGGCCAGAATCACGACGACTTTCGGTTTGAGCTCGATCACGTCGCGGCGAAAGCGAATGAGCATCTGCGGAGTCGTTTGGCCGCTGATGCCGCGATTGACGTAAGGCTTGCCGGGAAAGAAACCGCCGTTGTTCGGGCTGTCCCACGAGTCGGTGATGGAGTCGCCCATGAATACCACGCGCTGCTCGTTCTTCGCCGGCGGCGCCGTGCTTTTATTGTCTTTGTCGTAGCGGGCGAGGTTGGGCCAGTCGCTCTTGCAATCCGGCGTCTGGGCTGTTGCAAGAATCGGGGCGACCGACAACAAAAGGGACCACACAATCAGCTTAATCATGATTCAGCTCCGAGCGCGCCAGCGATCGATTGCGACAGCGACGACGATGATCGTGCCGATGATGATCTCCTGCACGTAGTTGGGCCAACCGACCTGCTGGCAACCGTTGCGCAGAAACGCCATGATCAAAGCGCCAATCATCGAGCCGAGAATGCTTCCCTCACCGCCGTTCAAGCTTCCGCCGCCGATCACCACCGCGGCAATGATGTCCAACTCCGAACCGGCGGCGACGGTCGGATCGCCCTGTCGCAAACGCGACATCTGCATCACGCCCGCCAGTCCAAACAGCAAACCCGCCAGACCATAAATCCAAATCTTCAAACGATCGATCGCGATGCCGCACGCACGCGCCGCGGCTTCGTTCGAGCCGAGCGCGAACACGCGACGTCCAAACACCGTCCGCCGCAACACAATCGCCGCCACCACTGCCA
>DASTOZ010000081.1:0-4499 GCA_035762365.1 Pyrinomonadaceae bacterium
AGCGAATCGCGCAACATCACTAGGGCCCACCGGTGAACAAGGCCAACAAACGAGATGCCGAGAATGAAGTTCTCGATGAACATCGACTGCTGCAAGTCAGCGCCACAGCGGAGAAAGACTGCTGAAACGAAGTCGGAGATGAAAGGGTAAGTAAATCTCACACCGGCATACGTAGGATCTTCTGGTGGAAAATTGTTGCCGAGCGCGAAACTCGTGATGACGCTGATGTGGAAAGGAAGATCGCCGAAGTTGTTCAGCAGTCCAGTGCTGATGCCTCCGGCGTCTTCAATCACCGCGCGGCTGAACACCTTCCACAGAATGAAGATCGTCGCCGCATAGAACACGAAGTAGCCAATCGACCACCCGTCGGGCCGCAGAAACAAGCGGCGCGCGGCCGTCGACGCGCCGTTTAGATCCTGCTTCAAACGTTTCGCGATTGCCGGATCAATAAAGAGTGCGAGCGGACTGCAAGAGATTGCCAGGCTGATCAGTATTGCCGCGCCGGTGAGTCCGACCAGTGAAGCGACTACAAAACCGGCGAGACTAAACACCGCCAATCCCAGACACGCGCCCGCACACAAGCGCGCGCCTAACGACGCGTTCTCATCGTAGAGGTAAGTTGCAAGGGTACCGCTGAAGGTAACCAGCAAGACCAATAATAAGGAAGCAATCATTCTTCGGAGTGGGAATTATACCGGATCGACATCCGCAGCAAGATAGGTTAGTTTTCGTTGCGAGGCAAACAATGTTACGAGCAGGTATCGTGGGGCTGCCCAACGTGGGCAAGTCGACTCTCTTCAACGCGCTCACGGCGCAGACGGCTGCACTCGCAGCGAACTATCCATTCGCGACTATCGAACCAAACGTCGGCGTCGTTTCAGTTCCTGATGAACGACTCGAGCCGCTTGCGCGACTCGTCAAAACGGAAGTGATCGTACCCGCCACCGTCGAGTTTCTCGACATTGCGGGACTCGTGCGCGGCGCGTCGAAGGGGGAAGGGCTAGGCAATCAGTTTCTGGCGAACATTCGCGAGACTGACACGGTGGTCCAGGTCGTTCGCTGTTTCGAAGACGACAGCGTCATTCACGTCGAAGGATCGGTCGATCCGGTGCGAGATATCGAGACGATTCAGGTCGAGTTGGCGTTGGCGGACCTCGGCACAGCCGAACGGCGACGCGAGAAGGCGCAGAAGAACCTCAAGGGGGGCGACAAAGTCGCGCGTGCGGAGTTGGAAGTGCTGGACAAGATCCAACCGGCGCTCGAAGAAGGACGATCGGCGAGGACAGTTGCGCTAACCGCTGACGAACGCGCCGTCGCGCGCAACTTCTTTTTGTTGACGACAAAGCCGACGATCTACGCCGCCAACGTCGACGAAAACACGCTCGCCAACCTCGACGATAACAATCTGGTGAAAGCAGTGCGCGAGATCGCCGAACGAGAAGCGGCGGAATGCGTCGTCATCTGTGCTCAACTCGAAGCGGAGCTCGTCGCGTTGCCCCCGGAAGAACGGCTCGATTATCTGAAGAGTCTGAAAGTGTCAACCAGCGGTGTCGATCAACTGATCAAGAGCGCCTATCACCTGCTCGGGTTGATGTCGTTTCTGACGGCGGGCGAAAAAGAGGTGCGCGCCTGGACGATCCCGCAAGGTACGCGCGCGCAAACCGCAGCGGGCACGATCCATTCCGACATCGAGCGCGGCTTCATCCGGGCGGAAGTGATCAGTTACGACGAGCTGATGGCCGCTGGGTCGTATGCCACTGCACGGGATAAGGGATTGTTACGGCTGGAAGGCAAAGACTACGTCATGCGGGAGGGTGATGTAGTCCATTTTCGATTCAACGTGTGATCCGTGTTCGTTAGCGAAGCAAGGCGCGGATACCGACGAGGATCAAATAACCGATTGCCAGAACAACCGCCACCTTGATCAACAGCACTGCCAGTCCGATCAGAAATGAGATGATGCCTGTCGCAATTCCCGCTACCGTCAGAACTATCGGCATGCCTACTGCGAAAACGAAAACTCCCAAGAGGATCATTCCCACAATCCTCAAAACGTCTTTTGCTTCTTTCATCGTCTACGCTCCAATCGCTTCCCTTTAAGTTACCGGGCTCTCACGCACGCCAAGTATACGCAGATTCCGCCAAATGCGTTCCCTTGAAGATCCTGCATGTTTATCCCACAAAATGGGCATTTGGACATGGACGAGGTCCCGCGCTTAATCGACCTGCCTGGTCGCGTCTTTAATTCTTTTCGGCGATAATTATACATACTTTTGAAGGCCATGGACCGCTGGAATTCCACAAGAAGCCTGTTTAGCGACGACGCGCCCGAGCCGGTGCCGCTCGACGGAGCGCCGCTCGCCGAACGAATGCGGCCGCGCTCATTGGCGGAGTTTGTCGGGCAGGAGCACCTCGTCGGACAGGGGCGCATTCTGCGAAAGCTCGTCGACCGCGGAGGCGCATTGCCTTCGCTGATCCTTTGGGGTGCACCAGGGACCGGCAAGACCACTCTCGCCCGTCTGCTGGCTGAGAACAGCGGTCTGCGCTTCATCGCTTTGTCCGCGGTTTTTTCAGGCGTGAAAGACCTGCGCGACGCCATTCAGCAAGCGAAGACGGAGCTGAACTACGGCAAACGCACCGTACTCTTCATCGACGAGATTCATCGCTTCAACAAGTCGCAGCAGGACGCGCTGCTGCATGCCGTCGAGAACGGCACCGTGACGCTGATCGGCGCGACCACCGAGAACCCATCGTTTGAAGTGACCGGCGCGCTGCTGTCGCGCTCGCGAGTGCTCGTGCTCAACCAACTTTCAGAAGACGAGATCAAGATCGTTCTGCAACGCGCACTCGACGACAGCGAGCGAGGTCTGGCGTCGTATAACCCATCGATCTCGGAAGAACTGCTCGCACGCATCGCACACTCCGCAGGTGGCGACGCCCGCGTCGCACTCACGGCCCTCGAGGCAGCCGTTGAATCCACGACACCCGACGCCAGCGGCACACGGACAATCACTGAGCAAACCGTTGTCGAAGCCCTCGGCCGCGCTCACTACGCCTATGACAAAGGCGGCGAAGAGTATTACAACCTGGTCTCCGCGCTGATCAAATCGTTGCGCAACTCCGACGTCGACGCCTCGCTTTACTGGCTCGCAAGAATGATCGAAGGCGGCGCCGATCCGATCTACATCGCGCGCCGGCTCTGCATCCTCGCGTCCGAAGACATCGGACTCGCGGATCCGCAGGCGATGGTCCAGGCCGCAGCCGCCGCCGACATCGTGCAACTCATCGGACTTCCGGAAGGACTGTTTCCGCTCTCGCAGGCTGTCATCTATTTGGCCCAGGCGCCAAAGTCAAACGCCGTCAAGTCTGCTTATTTCGCCGCGGCCACCGACGCCGCCGAAACCTCGCGGGAACCAGTGCCGCTACACCTCAGAAACGCAGTGACACCACTGATGAAGCACATCGGTTACGGCAAAGACTATCGGTACGTGCACAGCGATCCGGACGCAAGAGAAGAGATGGAATGCTTGCCGCCGCAATTACAAGGTAGAAGGTATTTTCAGACGGATGAAAAGGATAAATAACAAAACGGACAAGGAACTCGCGTTCCTGCAAGACCTCTTCATCGCTCCCGATTGGGGCGAACGATTCGCCGAGTTGATAGACGAGCATGTGAAGCTGCCCGCCGAAGGCAAAGCACTGTACGCGGCAGCGGGCACCGGCGGACACGCGTTGGCGCTTCAGGAACGCGCCCGCAAGAAACTCGAGATGCTCTGCATCGACGAAAACGCCGAGTGCCTCGAACTGGCCCAGGCCAAAGCAACAGCCACTAAGGAAGAGATTCAGTTCTGCCACGGCCGGCTGGATTCACTCACGCAACCCGACAACGAATTCGATCTCGTCGTGGGCAACGCGTCGCTCGTTGCGACCCACCGCGTGCGTGAAATGTTCTCCGAGATGGTGCGAGTCGCTGGTCCAGGCGCGACGATCGCGCTCGCACTGCCGACAGCATCGAGCTTTGGCGAGTTCTTTTCGATCTATTGGGAAGCGCTGCACAACAACGGCCTCACGGATCACGAGGCCGAGGTCGAGCACTTGATCACGGAATTGCCGACGGTTTCGGAAGTCGAGCAGATGGCGGAAGACGAAGGACTGCGAGACGTGAGCTCGTGGACACGTATCGAAGAGTTTGATTACGACTCGGGGGAACAGTTTTTGAACTCGCCGCTCGTGTCTGAGTTCCTGATGCCCGCGTGGCTCGCGCTCGTGCCGGAAGATAAGAGAGCAGATCTATACCGCGAAATTTCCCGGTTGATTAACGAAGAAAGGCATGAGGCAGAGTTTGCGCTTTCGGTGAAAGCGACGTTAGTCGTTGGACAGAAGGCTAACAGTCACTGAGGTGTGGGTCTTTGGACTTGGGTCTTTGGACTTTGTGCCTGGAACCTGGTTCTTTGTTTTGAGTTCGTAACGAAGCACAAGAACAAAACGCTAAGAACAAA
>DASTOZ010000082.1:0-3047 GCA_035762365.1 Pyrinomonadaceae bacterium
ATAGTGAACATCACGCTCGACGTTGCGAATGCTGGTCAGGAGCTCTTTCAGAAAGAACGACAAGAGATCGAAGCCGAGGTCGAGCGATCTCTGGCACTCCAGACACGACGCCTGGATCTCGATCTCGACGTCCGGCGCCAGTTGGCCCAGGCGCTCCTCAAGCTCGACTCGTTTCGCCTGGCCCAGGCCTGCCACTTTCTCGCTGTCCACGACCAGGCAATCGTCAATGCGCCGGATACACCGTGAGAGCAACTTCGTCACCGCGGCTTCTTTGTCAGTCAGGAACAGCGGAGCACAATCCTCCTGATCCGCTCCGTTCGGAAATCGAATTTCGACTGAACTCACCGAACCTTCTGCTTCGAGCCCTTCAGCGTCACGCCGCAAGTTGATCGTGACGTAACGTTGCTCGACGGGCCTGCGTTCGAATTCCAGCTCGTCAACACTGAACGTCAAATCCATCAACTTGCCGCAGTTGGGATCCGAACACTGGAGCACGCAATCCACCTTTGGACCAAGAGTCAGCCGCCGCAGCATGACGATCAGGTAATCGCGATCGGCGACGAGCAACTCGCTAACCAGCGATGCATCGACGGTATGCAAAGAACCGATGCGCTTGATGCAGCGGGCAAGCAATGCCGTGACGACACTTGCAGCACAGATTTGCGGATCGAGATTCGCGAGCATGGATTCGTCAAGACCGGTCAAAGGCGCCAACTCCACTTCGTCATGTACTTTCCCACTCTCGTCGACGTAACCGCCGGGTAGCAGAAAAATGCCCGGAAGGCAGTCAGCAGGAGCAGCCGCGCTTCTTTGCAAGAGCGCGTGCGCCGGCTGCGGAGGCGATGGCGCGACAGCGTTTGTCAATTATGTCTCCGTGGGTTCGTTGACGTCCGGATCGCGTTCCCAACCCTCATTCTCGAGCTTGATGGTCTGGATCATCACGGCATTCCCGCCCGCATCGAGTTCCGGGAGCGCCTGATATTCCGAGACCCAGCAATTGAAGACGTTGTATGCGACTACCGGCTGGTCCGCCTCGTTCCGGACTACGATCCTGATGTTCTTGCGAAAGCCTTTCAGAGACATCGAAGAGTTGCCCTTGAAGTTGTTGACTTTGTTGGCCCAGTCCTCAAAGGTCCGGTCATGCGTCACACCGCTTGTGAGCGTGATCGCGTCATACGACGTCTTGCCTGGTAGCTGATGCTGGACGCTCGGGTCATTTCCTTCGCGCCAGGTGACTTTCTCAGTGGTCTTCTTGAGTGCGCTGCATTTGCTTAGTCCGGCGACAGCAACGTTGTCGACCTCCACGATGAAATTGAAGTTGCGATAAGGATCGTGGCGGTTTGGGTTGGCTGTGAATTTTGCCATAGTTTACTCCTTCTCGTTGTCCTTGCATCCTTTAGGCTGCCGGTTGATTCACTTTTTGACTGAGCATGAGTACGACAAATTCCGCGGGCTTCAAGGGCGCGAAACCGACACGGATGTTCACCACGCCCGCGTCGATGTCGGCCTGCGTGGTCGTCTTGTCGTCACACTGCACAAAAAACGCATCACCCGGAGTTTTGCCCTGAAAGGCCCCGGCGCGAAATTGCAGCATCATGAAAGCGTTGATGTTGAGCCGGAGGCTGGCCCAAAGCGGCTCGTCGTTGGGTTCGAAAACAGCCCACTGAATTCCGGCGTAGATGCTTTGCTCGAGGAAGATCGCCGTGCGACGCACAGGCACGTAGCGGTATTCGGGATCTGACTTCGTGGCAAGAGTGCGTGCTCCCCAAATGACGAGGCCGGACGCGGGGAAAGAGCGAATTACATTGACACCGATGGGATTCAGGAAGTCCTGTTGATCGTCCGTCGTATCGGCGATCAGACCGACAGCGCCGCCGACATTCGCCTCAGTGCCGGCCGGCGCCTTCCACACGCCGCGCTTCGAATCGATGCGGGCGTACATGCCGGCGACGAAGCCGGAAGGAGGGACCTTGATTGGGGCTGGTGCGCCGGTAGGATCGAGCGCGGTTAACCACGGATAATAGAGGGCGCCGTATGAGCTCTTGACAGTCAATCCCTCCATGAACTTTCTCGCCTCTTCGACCGTGTCGTCAGTCAGGTTCGGATCGGCGATAAAGAAGCAATCCATGCGACGGGCACAGTAGTTGGTGCCTGCGTCAACCACCCCCTTGGCCGAGATGCCGGGAATGCACAGGATGTTTACGTCCCGGATAACATCCAGGGCGTCGAGGCCTTTGATGTGCTCGATGTTGCCGGGCACAATTCCATCAAGGCCCAACGTCACACCGTCCACGTTTCCACCGACCACCGCATCGCCGAGATGGTATTCGGTAGGATTAGCGGAATTCGCCGGACGCAAAACTGCCGCGCCCAGAACTTCGGTTCCGCCGTTAGTCGCGCCCAGCTTTAAGGTTGCCGCTACGTTGTTCGGTTTGGTGCTGTCGACCACGCGAACAGATGAGTTGACACCCGGCGTACCGCTGGTCAGTAGCAACGAAGGGTTCGCGGGATCATTGGGATCTGTGCTGGTTTCATACGAAGCGAGAAAGCCGGAAAACGCCAATGCATTGGCGGTACGCTTTGGAGTAAGCGCGCGGACGGCGTCGCGCAACGGCGTTGCGATTGCGCCATCTGTGAGTCCTCCCACGGGCGCCGTTAAAGTTACTTCATGCGGGCCGTCGCCATTGACGTAGATGACGAACGTATGGTCCCCCGCCGCCAGTGTCAGCGGAGTTGGCAGCTTGCCGCCTCGACTCGTTCCAATCTGCCCCGCCGTGGTTTCTCTATCGGTTGTATCAGCAGTGGCGACGATGTAGTTCGAGTTAGCGCCGACCTGTTTCTCCACGAAATTAGGCGCGTTCGGATCCATGCTGAGATTGTCGTGAGTTTCTAACAGCAGCGGGGGAAGGGGAGGCACTCGCTGGCTTCGATCGCGGAAGACGTTGATGGCAAACTCGTTGTTCGGGTCGTTGGTGCCGTTCTTGATCTCGACGTCGAGTCGATTGCCCCAGTCGCCCTCGTTGGCCGCGGCGATCGTCAAGCCCCTG
>DASTOZ010000083.1:0-2261 GCA_035762365.1 Pyrinomonadaceae bacterium
CGTCCCGGCGCAACGACTTCAATTGCGCCACTCGGCGCTGGCTCGACGTGCCAACCACGGCGTTCTCCGGCAGATTCAGAATCGAACCGCTGCGTCCCGTCAGATCGTCGCGAACGACGAGCGCGTCGCGCGGATCGTCACGCTTGCAGATCGCGCTGATCGTCAAACCATCCGGCAACACCGTCGGTAGATCTTTCAACGAATGGACCGCGAGATCGATGCGTTCATCCAGCAGCGCGTCTTCCAGCTCTTTCGTGAACACACCTTTCCCGCCGATTACCGACAACGGATCGGTTTTCACGTCGCCGGTCGTCTTGATTATCTCGATGCGAATGTCGATCTCGGGATTCAACGCTGACAGGCGGGCCTTCGCTTGTTCCGCTTGCCACAGTGCGAGCTTCGATCCGCGTGAGCCGATTACGAGCGGGCGAGACATTCGGCGACTACTCCTCGAGGTCAAACAGATCGGTTGGCGCCGGAGCGGCATCGGCGTCGCTCGTCCCGTAAAGGCGTCGCATCTGGTTCATGATCGGATGGGCGATCTTGTTGACGGTCGACATGAGCAGCGACTCGACCGCCGCTTCCTGCTCTTTCGTCAACGGCCCCAGCTTCTTTCGCTGTCGCGCCATTTCAGCACGCGCCACGTCCTGAAACTTCTCGCGCATCGCGCCGATGCTTGGCCCGATGTCCATCAGTCGCAGCGATTGCTGAAACTGCATCACTTCCGACTGCACGATCAGTTCAGCGCGTTCCGCTTCGCGCTCGCGCTCGCGAATGTTCGACGAAATCACGTTCTCGAGGTCGTCGACATCAAACAGGAAGACGTTGCGGACCTTCGCTGTTGCCGGATCGATATTTCGCGGAACGCTGATGTCGATGAGGCACGTCGGTCGTTTGCGGCGGCGTAAGGTGGCTTTGCGCACGTGTTCTTCAGTGACGACGTAGTTCGGCGCGCCGGTGGAGCAGATCACCAGATCTGCTTCGTGCAGATGGTCGCCGAGCTCTTCGAAAGGTACGACGGTCGCGGCGCCGATCTGGTTCGCGAGCTGTCGCGCGGCGGCTTCGGTGCGGTTCGCGATCAGGACACGCGACGCGCCGGCGTTGACGAGATGTTTCGCGGAGAGTTCCGCCATTTCGCCCGCGCCGATCAGCATCACGGTGCTGCCCTTTAGCGAGCTGAAGATCTTCTTGCCGAGCTCGACCGCCATGTAACTGATGGAAACGGCACTCGCGGCGATACCGGTTTCGGTGCGCACGCGCTTCGCGACGCGAAACGTGTGATGGACCAACCGGTTGAGAATTCTTCCGGCCGTTCCGGCTTCGACCGCAAGCGAGTACGCGTGTCGCACCTGGCCCAGCACCTGCGGCTCGCCGACGACCATCGAATCCAACGATGAAGCGACGCGAAACAGGTGTCGCACTGCCTCTTCGTCTGTGTGTCGATACAGGTGATCTTTCAGGAAACCTGGCGGCAAATTGCCGGAGGTATCGAGAAATTTTGTGACGCGTCCGGCACCCACATCAATCTGCTCGTTCGCCGTCGCGCTCAGGATTTCGACGCGATTGCAGGTCGAGACGATCAACCCTTCACGCACGACCTCGCCGTCGACGAGCGCGCGCAGTCCCGCCGCACACGCCGCGTCGTCAAACGCGAGGCGTTCGCGGATCTCGACCGGAGCGGTCTTGTGATTGACTCCGATCAGGATTATGGACATCGATGCAGCGACCTCATAGAGCAAGACCAAACACGTGATAACTGCCAAACAGCGGCGCTACCAGAAAAGTGCCCAACACGAGCACGAAGCCGAGCACACCCAGCCACGCTGCTCGTCGTCCGCGCCAGTTTGCGGTTGAACGGTACATCGC
Source organism: Pyrinomonadaceae bacterium (assembly GCA_035762365.1). GTDB lineage: Bacteria > Acidobacteriota > Blastocatellia > Pyrinomonadales > Pyrinomonadaceae > PSRF01. The sequence goes on from DASTOZ010000083.1 coordinate 1,867, forward strand.
GAGCACGAAATAGAGCAGCCATGTAAGTAACGCGAAAATTTCCTTGGGATCGTTGCGCCACATCTTCCCGTGCAACGACCAGCTCCAGAACATGCCTGCGACGAGTCCGAGCGTCAGCAGCGTCAGACCAATCGCCGCCGCATGCGTGGCGATCTCGTTGACAGTCGAGAGCGACGGCAGGCGATGAAAGAACGCGCTGAACGTCTTGAGCTTCAGTTCGCGTTCCTGGAGTAGGTACATCACACTCGCCATGAAGACGATGAAGAATGCGGCGTAAGCGAAGACCAGGAGCGTCGTGTGGATCGGAAACAGCCAGGTGGTCGAGAACGCGGCGGCCGTGGCGCGTGGATCCTGACTTGTCAACAAGGCGACGAAAGTCAGGATGCAGATCAGCG
>DASTOZ010000084.1:0-5301 GCA_035762365.1 Pyrinomonadaceae bacterium
AAAGTGCTCCACAGCTCCGCCTCTACATCTGCACAACGTTCACGATCAAGGCGATTGGTGGGCGCGACCTGATTGGATGAGTCGTTGGCGTGCGGTGTTTCCGGGCACGGCGATGTGCGTGGCCGGATCGTACTCCTTGCCTACAGCCGGGCTTCCTTGCGGTACCCAAATCTCAACTCGCGTCGAGCTGTAACCCGACGGGATATAGCGAACGTAATAACCATCGGGGTGCAAAGACCAGCGACCTGAAGGTACCACTCGACTGCCTTCACCCATCGGCGCAACGCCGGATAGAACTGCAACGCGTTCCATTTCCGCGAACGACGTGCCCGGCGTCGTCAGCATCTGACGCAGTTGTGCTTCTGCTTGAGCGATTTGTCGCAACGGTTCGGGAACTCCACCGAGTGCATCTGTCAGTGCATTACCAGAGAGGGCGTCCAGCGCGTTGCGATTGAGAGACGCGAGTTGTCGTGGAGTCAACAGCTTCGCCGCGGTCGCTTTCATTTGCGGTTGCAGGTCCTCGAATTTTGCACGGGCAATGATGGCCCACAAGAGTGCTTGAATGTCATGCTGTTCAATCTCCGGATGCTGCACCGAGTTACGAACAATAGTCATAACCGCGTCTTCGGCCGGTCCTTTTGGAGGAGCGTAGAGATAACCATCGCCGCCGCCGGGACCGTGTGTTCCCGCCTTCAGGCAATAGCTTTGCGTCTGTAATGTGTAGTAACCGGCCTGAACAACAAAGCCACCGTTGGGTGTTCGCTGCAACGTCATCAGCGAACGGGCTGCTTCACGCGGCGTAAACCCATCCTTTGAAGCATCTTCCCACTTGGCGTCCGGCAAACTGGTTGTGATGGGTGGTTTGCCTCCGAGCAGATTCGGAGTCTTCTTTTTTAGTTTGTCCGCGAGATCACCAAACTGGGCGTAAGTCGGAGTTGCACACAAAGTAAACAACGCGAGAATCGATACTGACAGTGAGAGGACGCGAATCATCGTGGAAATCATGTCGATCTGTTCTCCTGGGCTAAACAGGTTCCGCAAAAGGCGGTCAATTCTAATGTTCGTCTGGACAAAACAAAAGATGTAATTGAAACCAGGCGCTGCGTTAAGCGTGACAGGATCTGAGTCAAGATTTATTATTTGGCCCCCTCCTTAGTTTCGGAACTTGTTGACAAGACCCATGACCCTCGAAGGAGATCAGCATCATGATCCTTAGATCCTCTTTTCGCCGCATCGCGCTGATAATTCTTCCACTGCTCGCGATCCCGACCTTTGCGCTCGCCCAGGGCAACGGAGACTACTGCGAGCCGACGCCTGTCATAAAAGCGGAATTGAAGAAAGTATCGGACGTGTACGAGCAGAACCTGCCCTTCGCAGCACGACTCGAACGGCAGAAGACAATGATTCTCGACTTGCTGGGTAAATATCCGAACGACTTTTTCGTCCAACGACGCTACCAGGACGCTCGTCGCGCCGGCTTCATCATAGATGTCGATCCTATCGTCGCTGACTATCGCGCGCAGATGGAGAAGAAGCCAAACGATCCCGTGGCTGTCTATCTTTACGCGCGCATGCTCGTCGGACGTCAGACCAAAGAAGCGATTGCACTCGCGGAAAAGCTTGCGCAGCAAACTCCCGAGTTTCCGTGGACCCATTTGCAGTTGGCCGAGATCTACCACTATCCGAATTTCCGCGACGTCGCGAAGTCCAAAGATCACCTGAAGCAATGGATTGCCAGGTGTCCAAACGAACGAGCGAGCCTGTATCTGGTCTCGCGTCTTGGCGACAAGGAGATGATGGCCGCCGCCGCGCAACGGCTCCGCACAATGCTCGAGTCGCCAACGTATAACGACGATCTCTACTACTGGGAAAACCTCTGGACCCTTGAGTTCAAACTGCGGCCCGTGCCCGAACACACGCAGCTACGTCAGGAGATCGCTGAAGAGGTAAAGAAGATTCGCGCGAAGAGCCTCAACACGAAAGACTGGCTCCAGGCCTTGCAAGCGGGTTATCGACAGATGGGCGACAAGGCCGGCGAGCGTTGGGCGCAGGACGAACTCGTTCGACTGTTTCCGCAGTCTGACACCGCGAAGTTCATCCTTCAGTCGCGCGACGATGAAGAGAACCCGTATCCGAAAGCCGATGACCCGGAAGAGAGGAAGCAAGCTTATCAACGCGCAAAACTGCAAACCACGACTGAGTGGATCAAACGGTGGCCCGACGATGAACGCAGTTGGATGAATCGGGTTTATGCGTTACAGGCACTAAAGGGTTCGAAGAGCGAAGACATGGAGGCGGCGTACAACGGTTATGCAAAGGCGCACGAGTCGCAGGGTTTCATGTTTTCAACTCCACCGCTCGAAGTGACGGTGGCGCGCTTTTATCTCGATCGTGGATTTCGTTTAGAGACGGTTCCCGCGTTGATTCAGAAGGGGCTCGCCGAGATGGAAAAACGCGAAAAGAGTGACGGTGCATCCGACCTCTTTAAGCGCGGCGACGATGTAGAAGGGAACCTCGCTTACACACAATGGGAAAGCTGGCCGTTGCTTGCGCAGGTTTACGCGAGGACCAAACAGCCTGCGAAGGCAAACGAAGTGCTCGCCGAAATGGCGGCGGCTTTGAAAAAGAAAGAAGCCGGCGAGAACGACTCGGATGCGAAGAAGCGCGCCTATGCTTACAACGCCGGTGTCTACTGGGAAGCTGTTGCGAAAGTTGCTGAAGCTGAGAAGCGGAAGCTCGATGCGTTAACGGCGTATCAAACTGCAATCGCGGTCCGTTTGAAAGGTTCACCCGTTCCGGATGAGTTGAATAACAGCACGCAACGTTTGTGGAAAGAGTTGGGTGGTACGGACCAGGGGTGGCGGGCTTTCATGGCGCGCGTTGATGCGAAGGGCAAACCGGAATCGGCCGAGGTTGCGACGTGGAACACGAAGAACACTGCATTGCCGGAGTTCGATCTGACGGACCTCGACGGTGGTAAGTGGTCGCTCGCGGACCTCAAAGGTAAAGTGGCTTTTATAAATCTGTGGGCCACCTGGTGTGGTCCCTGCAAGATGGAGCTTCCTTACGTGCAGAAGCTTCGCGAACAGTTCAAAGATCGGAAAGACGTGTTGATTCTCACGCTCAACATCGACGACGAGGTCGGCAAGGTCCAGCCTTTCATGAAGGAGAACAAGTATTCGTTCCCGGTGTTGCTGGGGCAGGCCTACGCGGATGCGCAGGGCGTCAACAGCATTCCGCGCAATTGGGTCGTTGCTGTCGACGGGAAGGTCATGTTTGAAGGCGTCGGCTTCAGCAACGATGGCGAGGAATGGATGAAGAAGGCAGCGCAGGCGATTGAGAAAGTAAAGGGCGGCACCCAGCAGCAGTGACTACAAGTTGAGAATCGGCCGGCTTTTATTGCTCGCTGCTTCCGAGGTATTCGTCACCAGTACAAACGTTGAGTGCAGTGGGCCCTTGGTCTATAATGCGCCCCCGCTCATGCATATTGTGTAGTTTGGCTTAATACGGCACAGAACGCACAAAGGGTCACGTTAGAATAATCTTCACGTCGAGGTGATCTGCATGGGCTTCGTTGAGATTCAGTTCTCTGACACCAAATTTCTCGCGCTGCTTGAAACGCTCGCAAGCATCGCACCCAACCCGTTTCCAACTTTCGATTTCCTCCCGAAGGACCAACTCATTCGCTCGGTGAAGTTTGGTGGCCAGCCGGCGTTTGGGCCACCGTCCGGCCTGACACAAACGCCAGGAACGTTACTGATCTCATTGCCGGTCACTATTAACCACGTGAGCATTGACCAGCTCGAAGCCAAACCGAACGACGCCGGCACTGACGTGTCTGCCACGCTGTGGGCTGAGGTCTTAATGGTGGACGGCGCAAGTGTGGCCGCCACAGTCGTGCGCGTCGACGTTGGTAAACAGCACCATACACTTCCAGTCCCCATATCTCTGACTTCCCAGGCTGTGTCTGTGCCGCTCGACGGCATCACTATCCACAAAGGTGGTCTGCTCCGCGACGCTGACCGCAAGATCGTCGTCGTGCGTTTGGCAATGTCGGCGGGTTCGGCTAAGAGTCTGCTGAGCACACCGGTGATGGATCAAGTCGACGGACAAGACTGGGCTATCTTTATTGACCCGAATGTGCTGACGAGCCTGACTCTTGATCAGTTTGAAGCGTCGCTTGCGGAGCAGCTCACCCCAAAAGACGCGCCCATGCCGTTCCCGGACGGCATCGTGACTGAAGATGCACCCGCCGTAGTGTGGACCATAATGCCAGACGGCTCGTGGGGCATGACGATCGTAGTCGGGTTCCTGGCGATTGACGCCTGTCCGACGCTTATCGGCGACGACGTCAACATGTCTGTCGGAGTGACCGCGAAAGTCGAAGTCACACCCAACATCGAAAAGCAACGCTTCGATCTGAAGTTGCACATCACTCACAACGTCTCTGATTGGGACAGCTTGCGGTGCGGTCTTCAGAACTTACTCGCCGGCTTGTTGCTGTCGCTGACCGATCCGTTCCTGACGGCGATCTGGGACGGGGTGGTTGGCCCGTTTGCAGCGGCGCTGGTCGTAACCGCCATGCCTCAGCTAGCCGAGTACATGGCCGGCGGCATCGTCGCGGATCAAGATTTCGGAAACGAGCAGTTTGAAAAGCTGAATAAACCAGAAGGCGATGACGATGCAACGTACACCGGCACGTTGCCTATGCCCATGTTTCCTGGCGGCACGATCGAGAGTGCCGTCGTCGATGTTTTTGGCCTCACTGTGCGCGGCTCAGGACCGCTACTGCTCCAGGGACTCCATCAGATGACGATCACTCCGTCAATCGTTTCCGGTGGTTGGGACGATGGTTACTCGTGCAGCACATTCAGTTGGGTAACGGGAGATTACGTGTGCATGCCGGTCAGCGTCACGGACACCGTCAGGGTATTGAACACTCCTGTCGCCCATCCGAAAGTCATCCTGTTCGGAACAACTGAAGCGCGTCCGAAGAAGAAATGGAAAGCTGAGCTTAACCTCATGGCCGCGGAAGTGACCGTCGTGCCCAAGACGACACCGGAAGTGGCGACTGACGGGAAGCTTTGGGTGCACTCGAGTGCGGGACTCGCGTCGGTGCCAATCGCGAAGGTTGGTAAGCGCCGCGCGGCGCCCACCGGCGCGGAATTGGTGAGCATGAAAACCGGCTGTACGAAGGCCGGCAATGAGTGGGCGCCGGGTCACTTCAACGTGAAGTGGTTGGTAGATCCACCGCCGACTGAGGCAGTCGTCGACGTGCTGCGTCAATGGGTGCTTCAGGCG